>URYM01000068.1 GCA_900552095.1 uncultured Blautia sp.
GATCTACACGCGTAAGATCGTCGGCAGCGTCAGATGTGTATAAGAGACAGGGGGACTGGCCCTGGGCATGCAGGTGAAGGGAATCCGCAAGGGGTATGACGGCCTGTTAAATGAAGAGATTATAGATATGAGCGCCCGGGACGTGTCCGAGACGATCGCCCGGGGCGGAACGATCCTGTATACTGCCCGCTGTGCGGAGATGCGCACGCCGGAGGGACAGGAGAGAGCCGCTGAGGTGTGCCGCAGGCACGGGATCGAAGGCCTGGTGGTGATCGGCGGCGACGGCTCTTTTGCCGGCGCGCAGAAACTGGCCAATCTGGGTATCAATACGGTGGGGGTGCCGGGAACTATTGATCTTGACATTGCCTGCACGGAGTATACTATCGGATTTGACACGGCGGTGAATACGGCCATGGAGGCCATCGACAAGGTGCGCGATACATCCACTTCCCATGAGCGCTGCAGTATCATTGAGGTTATGGGAAGAAATGCGGGGTATATTGCCCTGTGGTGCGGAATCGCCAACGGTGCGGAGGATATTCTCCTGCCGGAGAAATATGATTACGACGAGCAGAAGATCATCAATAACATTATTGAGAACCGGAAGCGGGGCAAGAAGCATCATATCATCATCAATGCGGAGGGAATCGGACATTCCAGCAGTATGGCCAAACGGATCGAGGCAGCCACTGGCATTGAGACGAGAGCTACGATTCTGGGACATATGCAGCGGGGCGGAAGTCCCACCTGCAAGGACCGCGTTTACGCCTCCATCATGGGAGCCTATGCGGTAGATCTGCTGGCACAGGGAAAGAGCCAGCGGGTAGTGGGCTATAAGAATGGAGAGTACGTGGATTTTGATATCAATGAGGCTCTGGCTATGCAGAAAGAGATTCCGCCGTATCAGTATGAGGTGGCGCGGGCGCTCTCTGCAAATTATGACCGCTGAGAGAATGAAATAGAAATAAGACAGATAAGAGATATGCAATTTTCGGCGAATCACCGGGCACGGCTTCGAGGCGACAGGCTCAAAGCGAGCGCAGGCGGGGTCTGAAGATTGCATATCTTTCGTTATCGGTATTATTTTTGAATACAGGAGAAGAAAGATTATGATAACAAGCAGTGCGAATCCCCAGGTGAAAAAGGTAATACAGCTTCAGAAGAAGGCCAGACTCCGCCGGGAGGAAGGCGTTTTCCTGGTGGAGGGGCCGAGAATGTTTGCGGAGGTGCCGCGGGAGCGTCTTGTGAAGGTCTATGCATCGGAGAGCTATGCCAGAGATCCGGAACACAGAAGAGGACTGGAGGAATTTCCCTGGGAGGAAGTGGAAGATAAGGTCTTCCGCCAGATGAGCGATACGCAGACGCCCCAGGGAGTGCTCTGCATTGTGCGCCAGAGCGGCAGCACGATGGAAGAGATGCTGAAGAAAGAGAAGCCCCTTTTTCTGATTTTGGAGGATATCCAGGATCCGGGGAACCTGGGGACGATCTTCCGGACAGCGGAAGGGGCGGGGGCAGATGGAATCTTTATGAGCAGGGGCTGTGTGGACATTTATAATCCCAAGACGATCCGCTCCACCATGGGTTCCATTTACCGGGTTCCTTTCTGTATCTGTCCGGATCTGTCTGCATTGATGGAGCGGATGAAGCAGGCAAAAATTCTCACCTGCGCGGCACATTTGCAGGGTAAAAATACCTACGACCGGGAAGACTATACAGGAGGAAGCGCTTTCCTGATCGGAAATGAGGGAAATGGCCTCTCAGAAGAGCTGACCCGGCTGGCTGCCTGCAAAATCCGGATCCCCATGGAAGGCCGGCTGGAGTCTCTGAATGCCGGAGTGGCGGCCGCTGTTTTGATGTATGAGGCGGCCAGACAGAGGAGAAATCAGCCTGACGTCAGGGTTTTGTAAGATTATTTCGCTCGACTTTGACAGTGGGATAAGGTATAATGAAGCGGGAAACTTAGGAAGGGAAAGGTGATGCGTGTGAAAGACGAAAAGCTGGATTCCAGAGAAAAACGAAAAAAGAAGAAGAAAAAAAGGCTGATCATAAAAACAGTAATTCTGGTTCTGCTGCTGGTGATTCTCGGTGCGGCTCTGTGGCTGGTTTATAAAAATATGAACCCGTCCTCCGAAAACAGAATTCCGGAACAGATTACAGGAAAAGAGGAGGAACCCACGCCCAGCGCGGCGCCGGATGAGGAGAAGGAGGACGAACCTTCAAACAGCGATACGGCAGAGGTTATGGCTGAGGCGGATCTTCTGGCACAGCAGTATGATTACGATGGGGCGATGGCCAAACTGATGGAGATCCCTGGTTACGAGAATGATTCCGCTGTGGTGACAAAGATTGCGGAGTATCAGAGCACGAAGGACAGCTGCGTGCCGGTGAATCCGGAGACTGTGACTCATATCTTCTACCATTCGCTGGTAGTGGATCCGGAGAAGGCTTTTGACCAGTCCGTACCGGGCTGGGAGGGATTCTGCCAGTGGATGACTACGGTGGATGAGTTTAATCAGATTACGCAGCAGATGTATGATAACGGATATGTGCTGATCTCCCTGAAAGATCTGGCCACTGTTACCACGGATGCGGATGGAACCGTTCATTTTGAGAACAGCAGTCCGGTTATGCTTCCTCCGGGAAAGAAGGCCTTTGTGCTCTCCCTGGATGATACCTGTTACTATCATTCCTATGATAATCACGGCATTGCCAGCCGGATTGTCCTGGGGGAGGATGGAAAGCCGACCTGCGAATATATTCAGGACGACGGGACGGTGGTGACAGGAGATTATGACTGTGTGCCGCTTCTGGACAAATTTATTGAGGAGCATCCCGATGCCGCCTACAAGGGGGCGAGAGGAACCATCGCTCTTACCGGATACAACGGAATCCTGGGCTACCGGACGGACGGAACGTATGGAGATCCCAACGACGACGGGGAACCGCTGGGATATGTAAGAGATAAGCAGCAGCAGGAATGGCTGGACAAACATCCGGACTTTAACTGGGAAAAAGAGTGCCAGGATGCCAAGACGGTGGCGGATGCGCTGAAGGCGGAGGGATGGACCTTTGCCAGCCACACCTGGGGGCATCACAAGGTGGCAGATCTGAGTTATGAAGGCCTTGTGAAGGACACGGAGCGCTTCCAGAAATATGTGGATCCGCTGATTGGCGGGACGGATATGATCATTTTCGCTCACGGGCAGGATCTAACCAGCGGCGGAGATTATACTGCAGATAATCAGAAGTTCACATATCTGAAGAGTAAGGGTTACAATTATTTCTGTAATGTGGACTCTGCCCAGTACTTTGTTCAGATCCGTGACAATTATGTGCGCCAGGGACGCAGGAATCTGGATGGATACCGGCTGTGGAACGATGTACACGGCGAGGTGAACAAGACGTCAGATCTTTTTGACGCCAAGAGCGTTCTGGATCCGAAGCGGACGACGGTGCCGGAACTGTAAAAGTAAATAGAATTTCTGACACGATCAAGGGTGCCGGTTCATCTGCGGATGGATCAGTGCCCTTTGTTTTTTTTGTTCATTTCTTTACATCATTTTACATTTTTTTAACAGATCCGTGATTTTCCATTTTACACAGGCCAGTTAAACTGATATTCGTAGCAAGCGAAAGGAGAGAGAAAAAATGAAGATGAAGAAGTTTATGGCATTGATCCTGGCAGGTGCAATGGTAATGGGAATGGCAGCCTGCGGAAGCGGCAAAGAAGAAGATACAAAGAAGGAAGCAGCATCCGCTGAGGCGGGAGCCGTAGAGGGAGAGATTTCTATTATGACCCGTGAGGACGGTTCCGGAACAAGAGGTGCTTTTGTAGAACTGTTCGGCATCGAGGAGAAGGATGCAGATGGAAATAAAATGGATATGACTACGGATGAGGCGGCTGTGACCAACAGCACTTCCGTTATGATGACTTCTGTGGCAGGGGATGAAAGAGCAATCGGATATATTTCCCTGGGATCTTTAAATGATACGGTAAAGGCTCTGAAGATTGATGGTGCGGAGGCTACCGCAGAAAATGTGGCAAACGGCAGCTATAAGATTGCGAGACCGTTTAATATCATCACCAATGGAAAAGAGAGCGACGCGGCGAAAGATTTTGTAAACTTTATTATGAGCGCCGAGGGACAGCAGGTTCTGGAAGATGCGGGATGCATTAAGGCAGCTCCGGATGCGGAATCCTTTGCCAGCAATAATGCGGAAGGCAAGGTTGTGATTGCAGGTTCCTCTTCGATCACTCCTTCTATGGAGAAGCTGAAAGAGGCTTATGCCAAGGTAAATGATAAGGTTGAGATTGAAGTTCAGCAGAGCGATTCTACCACCGGCGTTACTTCCGCGCTGGACGGTGTGTGTGATATCGGAATGGCTTCCCGTGAACTGAAGGACAGCGAGATTGAGGCAGGGGCACAGGCTACTGTGATCGCCCAGGATGGTATCGCAATGATCGTGAATAAGGCAAATGCGCTGGATGGACTTACTGCAGATCAGGTGAAGAGCATTTATACCGGTGAGACTCTGGAGTGGTCTGAACTGAACTGAGAATTCCCGGAGGAGTGAATCGATGAAAGCAAAAGAACAGATTATGAAGGTGGTATTCCTTCTGGCGGCATGTACATCCGTTCTGGCGGTGGCCCTGATCTGTATCTTCCTTTTCGCCAATGGTATCCCTGCCATTGGCGAAATTGGGGTACTGGATTTTCTTACAGGAACCAGATGGAAGCCGGGAAATGATATTTACGGGATCCTTCCCTTTATTCTGGGAAGCATCTATGTGACGGCGGGGGCGATTGTCATCGGAGTGCCTATTGCTATCTTTACAGCAATCTTTCTGGCACGCTACTGCCCGAAGAGGATTTATCCTTTCCTGAAGAAGGCAACGGAACTGATGGCAGGAGTACCGTCGGTTGTGTACGGATTTTTCGGTCTGGTGGTTCTGGTTCCTCTGGTAAGAGAGGTTTTTGACTGCAAGGGAAATGTTATGCTGACAGCCTGTATTTTGCTGGGTATCATGATCCTCCCCACCGTGATCGGTGTGACAGAGTCCGCGATCCGGAGCGTGCCGGAAAATTATTATGAGGGTTCCCTGGCTCTGGGGGCAACGAAAGAGAGAACGATCTTCCGTATCGTCCTGCCGGCGGCCAAGTCGGGTGTGCTGGCCGGCGTTGTGCTGGGGATCGGAAGAGCGATCGGTGAGACTATGGCTGTGGTGATGATCGCGGGAAATCAGCCCATCATCCCCAAGAGCCTCTTAAAAGGCGTGCGGACCCTGACTTCCAATATTGTCATGGAGATGGGATATGCGGCCGATCTTCACCGGGAAGCGCTGATCGCTACAGCAGTTGTGCTGTTTGTGTTTATTTTGATCATTAACCTTTGTGTTTCCGCATTAAACAGGAGGTCTGAGAACAGTGGAAGGTAATGCAGCAGTTGTAAATAAGAGTACCGCGGCGGTTTCCGGTACGCAGAAGAAAGCAAGAAGAAGCTATCTTCTCCGCCATCCAGGTTCCGCTCTTCTGAAAGGGCTGGTGTATCTGGCTGCCGGGATTACCTTTCTGGTACTTCTGTTCCTGATCGGTTACATTCTGGTCATGGGAATTCCCCATATTACCACGGATCTTTTTGCCTGGACTTATACCACAGAAAATGTATCCATGCTTCCGGCAATCCTTACTACAGTGCTGCTGACGGCATTTTCCCTTTTGCTGGCAGTGCCGCTGGGAGTATTTGCAGCGATCTTTCTGGTGGAGTATGCGGGAAAAAATAAGAGATTGGTAGGAGTGATCCGGCTGACTGCGGAGACGCTCTCGGGCATTCCCTCTATTGTCTACGGCCTTTTTGGCATGCTGTTTTTTGTGACAGCTCTGGAATGGGGATATTCGATCCTCTCAGGAGCGTTTACGATGGTGATTATGATTCTGCCGCTGATCATGCGTACCACGGAGGAGGCTTTAAAGTCTGTTCCGGATTCTTTCCGGGAAGCCAGTTTCGGACTGGGAGCAGGAAAATTAAGAACTATTTTTAAGATTGTTCTGCCGGCGGCTGTTCCGGGAATCCTGGCAGGCGTGATCCTGGGAATCGGAAGGATTGTGGGAGAGACGGCAGCGCTGATTTATACGGCCGGCTCGGTGGCAAAGGTACCGGGAAGCCTGATGGATTCAGGAAGAACACTGGCGATCCATATGTATACGCTGTCCACTGAAGGGCTGTATATGGATCAGGCTTACGCTACGGCGGTCGTGCTCATCGTGCTGGTGCTTCTGATTAACTGGCTCTCCGCTTTTGTGGCAAAACGGGTGGGAGCGAAAGGATAAGGATAAATGGATAACGCAAAGATCAGTATTAAAGATTTGAATTTATATTACGGAGATTTTCACGCGCTGAAGAATGTGAGCATGAAGCTGCCGGAGAAAAAGATTACGGCATTTATCGGTCCCAGTGGCTGCGGAAAGTCAACACTTTTAAAGTCCTTAAACAGGATGAATGACCTGGTGGACGGCTGCCGGATTACCGGGGAGGTTCTCCTGGATGGGGAGGACATTTACTGCGGCATGGATGTGAACCTTCTGAGAAAACGGGTGGGAATGGTCTTTCAGAAACCCAATCCTTTTCCCATGAGCATTTATGATAATGTGGCCTACGGCCCCAGAACGCATGGGATCCGCTCCAGGGCAAAGCTGGATGAGATCGTAGAAAAATCTTTAAGAGACGCGGCTATCTGGGATGAGGTGAAGGACCGGCTGAAAAAGAGTGCCCTGGGTATGTCCGGAGGACAGCAGCAGAGGCTTTGCATTGCCAGAGCGCTGGCGGTGGAACCGGAGGTGCTTCTGATGGACGAACCGACTTCGGCTCTGGATCCCATTTCCACTTCCAGGATCGAGGATCTGGCGGTGGAACTGAAGAAGAACTATACCATTATCATGGTCACGCACAATATGCAGCAGGCAGCCAGAATCTCAGATCAGACGGCATTTTTCCTGATGGGAGAGGTGGTGGAATTCTCGGAAACTGAGAAACTTTTCTCCATGCCCGATGACAAGCGGACGGAAGACTATATTACAGGGAGGTTTGGCTGATGCGTATCACTTTCGATGGACAGATGAAGCAGCTGCATGAAGAATTGATGGAGATGACCGGACTGTGCCGCGATGCCATTGCGGCGTCTGCGGAAGCGCTGGAGCAGGGCAGAGCTCTGAATCAGAGAGAAGTAGAGGAGCGGGAGCAGAAGATTAACGGGCTGGAAAGAGACATTGAGGATCTTGCCATGCGGATTCTTCTGCGCCAGCAGCCGGTGGCAAAGGATCTCCGGAAGGTTTCCGCCGCTATGCGGATGATTTCTGATCTGGAGAGGATCGGGGATCAGGCGGAGGATATAGCAGAACTTCTTCCCTATATTCAGGGTGGATTTTCCAATGAACGGATTCCCGTCGGGGAGATGGCCAATGAGGCGGTTTCCATGGTGGTGGACAGTATCTGCGCTTATGTGCAGGAGGATCTGAAGCTGGCCAGATCAGTTATCCGTTCGGACGACAGGGTAGATTCTCTTTTTGAAGTGATCAAAGAGGAACTGATCGGGGAGATCCGGCGGGGCGGAATCCCGGCGCAGACAGCGCTTGACGTTCTTATGACTGCAAAGTATCTGGAGCGTGTGGGAGATCACGCCGTAAATGTAGCCGAGTGGGCGGAGTATTCCATCACTGGCGTACACAAAAATCATGAGTGAATCGGTGCCGGAAGGCGGCTGATGACATATATTTGACCTGATTTTACGATGGGGGCTGCCCTGCAGGGTGCGAAGACTGCAGGACAGCCTCTTCGCAGTTTCGGTGGAGAATGTAAAAACTTGTCATACGATTCTGTGTTGACAAAATCGTGTAACCGTGGTAACATCCTTTCGTAACAAGTTTTAATAACTTTGTAACAAATGTAAAAATTATGTATTTTTTCTTGTTACATAAACAGGAGGTTATCATGGAAAAAAGAAGAAAGAAAGCTCTGGGAATACTGGGGAGTACGGCGGCCTGCATGATAGTTATGGCAGTTCCGGCCTACGCGCAGGAACAGGAGCAGGGATCTTCCGAGACAAATGAAAATCCTGCGGATTCTGTGCTGGCAGCGTCAGCCTGGGAGAACAGAGCGGCGGCCAATGTGGAGAATTATGCTTATATCCGTGAAGAAGCAGGCGAAGAAGCGGCAAAGGCGGGAGTACTGCCCAGAGGAGCAGCCGCAGAAGTTCTGGAGAGAGGCGATGCCTGGACGAAGGTGCAGGCCGGAGAAATTGCGGGTTACATAAGAAATGATCTGCTTGTGTATGGAGAAGAGGCAAAAGATCTGTATCAGGAAGTACATGGAATATCCGGAACTGTGGAGGCGTCTTCTCTTCGGCTCCGCGAGGAGCCTTCTCTGGAAAGCCCTCAGGTGGGAGCGGTACCTCAGGGAACGAAAGTCCGGCTTCTGGGGCGGGACGGAGAATGGTTCCAGGTGCGGATTGATGATGCAGATGCCTATATGTTTGCGGAATATATTACAGAGGATGAACTGGAAGCTACAGCTGCTGTCTCTTATACACATCTCCGAGCCCACGAGACCGTACTAGATCTCGTA
>URYM01000069.1 GCA_900552095.1 uncultured Blautia sp.
GTAAGATCGTCGGCAGCGTCAGATGTGTATAAGAGACAGGCATACAGATGGGAGGTATCTCCAAAGGCCAGCATACGGAAGCTGGCGGTTCCCTCCCTGCGCTCCTCTGTTACCACCGTAGTCACGGAAGTGGGCGCCGCACAGAAGCCATGCCAGAGGATCATGGGCGATACATTCAGAAGATGGCTCAAAAGCACGCACTCCAGGGCAAAATGGCAGAAGAAAACGATTGTGTCTCTGTTAGGCCGCTCTGCCCGGTAGAAATGCCCCTCTCTCACATAACCGTGGGCGGCCAGCAGTCTGTCAAACTGTTCCGTCACCCGGTCATACTCCTTTTTCACCTGTCCCTCTTCCATCACAGGCGTATTCTGCCAGTTGTCATAGCGGTAATACTGCTCCTCCTTCATCCAGTCCTGAGGCAGCCAGTCCCAGCAGATTTCTTTTTTCTCCGGCTGATCCGGCCGATGGATCCGGGCGGTGAATTCCTGCAGCCATTCACATTCCACTGCTTCTCTCCCCACTTTTTTCATTGTGAGGGAGGCCGTATCTTTCGCCCGTCCCAGAGGTGATACATAGAATTCCTTCACCTCCAGATTCTTCAGTTTTTCTGACAGATACTCTGCCTCTCTCCACCCTTTCTCCGTCAGAGAGTCAATCTCATAATTGGGATCTCCGTGGCGTACAATCAAAAGTTTCATCTATCCGCTCCTCCTTTTCCTGTTTTTCTATCCGCTCGATCACCAGATTTCTTTTCTCTTTCATCCAGATCCCGCAGCTGTATCCTTCTTCCAGTTCGATTTTCTCATAAACTCCATCTTCCGGCAAATGATCCAGGGAGCGGGACAGTCCTTCCCCTGTTCCCTTCACTCTCGCCTCTTTTTCGACCCAGCAGTCATACAGATATGCTCTGCGTCCCTGTTCCCCCAGAACCTCATACCTGGTTTTCTCCGCGGACGATAAAATCTTTTCTGCCAGGCGCTCCTGCTTGTGCAGAGGTCTCTGCTCCTGCACATCGATTCCCACCGGAACATCTCCCAGGGCGCAGACAGCCCAGCTGCCGGAATGACTGATATTAAATTCAATCTCCGGCCTTTTGAAGAATCCCGGTTTTCCCTGCGGTCCAAAGGACAGATCTTCCTCCCGGAAGAACTCCCCGGTCTCCTGCAAGAAAAGTTCCGAGAGCAGCTTTCTCCCCAGGCGGGAAAGTGCCCCGGCTTCCTCCTTCTCCCGGTCTCCTATCTTTTCCGCCCGGACGGTAATGGTTTTTCTGCACACGGCTGTTCCTCCTGTATCTCATTTAGAAACCTGGATATTTCTGCCTTCCGGTCATTTTGTTTTCTGGTATACAGCAGATGGAGACGCTCCTTTGCCCGGGTCATTCCCACATAAAACATACGCCTCTCTTCCTCCAGATCCTCCTCTGTCAGAGCTTTTTTATAAGGTATATTTCCCTCATTTACATCCAGAATATACACATGGCTGTATTCCAGTCCCTTCGCGCTGTGAAGCGTGGACACAGTGACCCCCGCATTTTCCCGGAAGGCCTGCTGTTTCTGTTCAGCCAGTTTCTCAGTATACCGCTCGATCTGATCGAACCATTCCTGGATCGTTCTGCAGTCCCTGGCGCTCTCCTGCAGGGAATCCAGTACCTCATAGAGGTCTTCCACCTTCAGATGGCGGTACTCGGCATACTCCTTCAAATAATCCTGATATCCCACCGAATAACGAAGATAATTCATTGCGCCAAAAGGAGCCATCCGTCCCATCACAGACAGATCTGCCTCCAGATTCTCCAGGCGCTCCTGCATCCAGCGTTTCTCCTCATAATAATCATACAGTACCTCGAAACAGATCTGCGGATCTGAGAGGGCGTCCCTGGAAATATACCGGTTTGGCCGGTTCATGATCTGCAGAAAGTCCCGGCGGGCACTGCCGCCGGACGCCAGGCGCAGATACGCCCTCACATCCCGGGCGATCCAGTGTTCATAAATATTCGGCAGCAGATCCCGCATCTGAAAAGGAATATTATATTCCATCAGCTTCTCCACCACCGTACGGCTGCCCACATTGGTCCGAAACAAAAGCGCAATGTCCTCCCACGCAGCGCCGTGCTTCTGATCCATCTGCAGTGCATGGATCAGCCAGTCTCTCTCCTTATAAACATCCTCAAAAGCCAGAATCTCCACCGGTTCTCCCAGCGGTTTCTCCGCCTTCAGCTCTTTCTGAAATCTTCTCCTGTTGTGGGAAATCAGCCTGGAGGAAGCCTCCACCACTGTACCGGGACAGCGGTAATTCACATTCAGTGTTACCTGCTCCGCCTCCGGATAATCTTTTGGAAAACGCATCATGATCTGCGGCTTCGCCCCGCGGAACCGGTAGATGGACTGATCATCATCTCCCACGATAAAGAGATTATTCTGAGGCGCCGCCAACATTCGTATCACCGCATACTGCAGGGCATTGATATCCTGAAACTCATCGATCAGAATATGGGTGAATTTTCTCTGCCATCCCGCCAGAATATCCGGCCGCTGAATAAAAAGTTCATAGCACCGGCGCAGAATATCGTCAAAATCCATCATCCTGTTTTCTGCGAGATACTGCTCATAAGCCTGATACAGTCTGCGGAAATCTTCCGCCGAACAGCTGGAAGAATAATAATTTTCCGGCCGGATCCCCTCATTTTTCAGAATACCGATTTCCCGGGAAATTGATTCCAGAAGATCCCCCTCTTCCTCCGTCTGCCGAAGTTCTCTGCGGATCAGTTCCCGCAGAATTTTCTTTTTTTCCTCTTCTCCCAGAATGCAGGCAGCCGACAGCCCGTAGGCATGCCGCAGGATCCCGTAAAAAATCCCGTGGAAGGTACCGAAAGTCACCTGTCTGTATTTTTCTTCACATAAGAGCAAAAAGCGCTCCTTCATCTCTCTGGCAGCAGCCTTCGTAAAGGTCACCACCAGAATGGAAGAAGGAGCTGCCTGCCCGTCCTGTATCAGCTGCAGCGTCCTTCTGGTGATGACGGAGGTTTTCCCGCTTCCGGGTCCCGCCAGCACCAGCATGGCGCCGCTTGTATGGGCTGTCGCCCGCTTTTGTGCTTCATTTAATCTCATATGCACCTGTCTTTATGCAGAAAGCTTGTCGATTGCTGCCCGGATCCGATTTAAGGACTCGTCTTTTCCGAGAAGTTCCAGAATCTCCGTCGCACCTGCCGGAGTCATCTGCTTTCCTGAGAGAGCCGTCCGGATCGGCCACATGATAAAGCCTGTCTTATAGCCTTTCTCCTTGCCCCAGCCGGTGAGCATGGCAAAGAGCGCGTCGTTGGAGTAATCCTCCTGCGCTTCGAGAAGAGGAAGCACCTCCTTTAAAAGCGCCAGAGAACTCTCCTCCGTCGTCTTCATCTTCTTATGGGTATACATGGAGCTGTCATACTCCGGAACTTCCTTCAGGAAATCGATCAGCTCCGGAATATCCGGGAATACTTCAATCCTGGTCTGTACCATGCCCGCAATTTTCTTATAATCCATAGGACGTCCCACCGTCTCCCGGATCAGGGGCAGCGCCCTCTCATAGAAACGGTCCGGATCCATCCGCTTCATATATTCACCGTTCATCCAGCGCAGCTTAGTCATATCAAAAACTGCCGGAGACTTGCTCATATGACGGTAATCAAATGCTTTCACCAGCTCTTCCAGAGAGTAAATCTCCTCATTGCCCTCCGGACACCAGCCCAGAAGCGCCACATAATTCACCACTGCCTCTGTCAGGAATCCCTGCTCGATCAGATCCTCATAGGAAGAATGGCCGGAGCGCTTGGAAAGCTTCTGATGCTCCTCATTGGTGATCAGCGGGCAGTGCACATATACCGGAATCTCCCATCCGAACGCCTCATAAATTCTGTTGTATTTCGGTGCAGAGGAAAGATATTCATTTCCCCGCACAACGTGGGTGATTCCCATCAGATGATCGTCGATCACATTGGCAAAATTATAGGTGGGATAACCGTCGGATTTGATCAGGATCAGATCATCCAGTTCCGCATTGGGGACTGTAATATTTCCATAGATCTCATCATGGAACGTAGTCGTCCCTTCCGTGGGCATATTAAAACGGATCACGTACGGTTTTCCCGCCGCCAGATTCGCCTCGATCTCCTCCTTTGACAGATGCAGACAGTGCTTGTCATAGATGGCGATCTCTTTTCCCGCCACACTGGTACGCAGGGATTCCAGCCGCTCCTTATCACAGAAGCAGTAGTAGGCGTCTCCCTGGTCGATCAGCTGTTTTGCATATTTCAGATAAATCCCCTGAGCCTGACGCTCGCTCTGCACATAGGGACCCACGCCTCCGTCCTTGTCCGGACCCTCATCGTGATGAAGTCCCGTCTCCTCCAGGGTATGGTAAATGATCTCCAGCGCCCCTTCCATGAAACGCTCCTGGTCAGTATCCTCGATCCGCAGCATAAAACTGCCGTCCTCATGCTTTGCGATCAGATAGGCGTAAAGCGCCGTTCTTAAATTTCCCACGTGCATTCTCCCTGTGGGACTGGGTGCAAATCTGGTTTTTACCTTACTCATTTTCTTTCTCCTTCTTTCTGCTCAAATCTAGGAAAGGCGCTTCTGCTCCTCCTCTTTCCTGTCGTCCCCGCTAAATTCAATCCGCCGGGAAACGCTTAGGGCCAGCGCCATTTCCATCATCAAAAACAGCACGGAGGTTCCTCCGTAACTGATAAAGGGCAGCGTAATTCCGGTCGTTGGGATCAGATTGCTCGCCACACAGATGTTCAGTACAACCTGGAGTGCGATATGGGCCATGATTCCGATTGCGATCATAGATCCATACAGATCACAGGCATTCTGCGCGATAAAGAACAGCCGGTAAAGCATATAGCCGAACAAAAGCAGCACGAGCGCCGCTCCGAAAATCCCCAGTTCCTCACAGATAATTGAAAAAATCATATCATTCTGCGCCTCCGGGATCGTCCCCAGCTTCTGAGCGCTGTTTCCCAGACCCTTGCCAAAAATACCTCCTGAACCGATCGCATACAGCGACTGCAGAACCTGATAGCCCCCGGCAGAAAGGTTCTCTTCCGGGCGCAGCCAGGCCAGCACCCGGCGGATCCGGAAATTCTCACTGCTGTCAACAAAAAAGTTCAGATACGTAAGCACCGCCGTTCCCAGAACCGCTATGGTGACACCGCCGATAATAAACGGCTTTTTTCTGGGATAGATCATAAATACCAGGCTCACGGAAATTCCGGCAATAATAATGGCCGTACTTAAGTTATCTGTAAAGACCAGCGCAACCGCTGCCTGAATCCCGCCAAAGATCAGAAGCATCACCGCCGCCCTGCCGCTCTGGGCGTACTTCCCCATCCGTATCATAAGATACGGCAGAAAAATGATCACCGCAATCTTGGCCACCTCCGCCGGCTGAAACTGAGGAAGACCCGGAAACTGAAGCCACCGCCTCGCTCCGTAGGCCTCCACCCCCAGAGGAGATTTCACCAGCCCCATCAGCACCAGGGCTCCCACATAGGCAAGTCCCGCCAGCGGCATCAGCCGGTGATAATCAATCTTGGACACCAGCACTGCGATCACGATCGCAGCACCGCTGATCACCGCCTGTTTTCCAAAATAAAACATATCGTCTCCGAACTTCTGCTCCGCCTCATAGGCGCTGGTACTGTAGAGCATGACCAGTCCAAAGCACACAAGCAAAATGATACAGGCCAGAAGATTATAATCACAGTACTGTGACTTTCCGCCCTTTTTCCGAACCGCTCTTCCACGGTTTCGTTTTGCCATATCTCTTCCCCATTTCTATCCGCTTATTTCTCTCCCCTTGCATCAAGGCATATAATGCCAGTATTTTCAGTATAGCATGAATTCTTTGCTTACTCAATCATAAATTTTTCCACAATCTCAGCCACTCCGCAGTGGTTATTATCCCTTTTGGTAATGTAACCTGCCTCCGCCTTCACCGCCTCAATCCCATTTGCCATCGCACAGCCCAGTCCTGCAGCCCGGATCATGGAGCGGTCATTCTCCTCATCCCCTGCCGCAATCGAATCTTCCAGAGGAATCTCCAGAAGACGGCACAGTTCCCGCACTGCATTGCCCTTCTCCACTCCGGCCGGAAGAAATTCCAGATACTGATCACAGGAAAAGATCATTTCAATTTGTCCCTCAGCCCAGGAAAGCATAGCCTGACGGATTCCCTCCAGTTCCTGCCGGCTCTTAATACTTACCATCAGCATTTTGTGGGGTGGCTCGCTTAAATCCCTCATAAAATCATCAGAAATACGATAACTCATACTGGTTTTCTTTACATAATACTGCAGTTCCTCACACTCCCGGGGCGCCAGAATATCCGGCCCGCTGTAAGTCTGACAGAAAAGTCCCCTCTTCTTCGCTTCCTCGGATATATATCTGACCTGTTCCATGGTCAGTGTATGTTCGGAAAGGATCTTTTTTTCTCCGCAGTCATAAAGGATCCCTCCATTGTAGGCGATGCAGAAGAATCCTTCCCTGTCAAAATCCAGTTGCTCCATAAGTGCCCGGGCGCTGGAAAGCGCCCGCCCTGTGGCGATTACGACCCGATGCCCCTGAGCCACCGCCCGGTGCAGCGCCCGTTTATTTTCTTCCGGAATCTGCTTGTCATCGTTTAACAGGGTACCGTCCAGATCCAGAAACAAAATTTTTTTATTCATGTCAGCTGTTCTCCTTCCTTTTATCTTTTCTTCAAGTATAAACCCAACTCTGCCTTTTCCGCAACCGGACGATATCAGTTCCACGTCAAAACAGGAGAAGATCCAACAGCTTACCGCTCTGGATTTTCTCCTGTTTTCATGATACATCGTTTATCTTATCACCTGCTGGCCGCTGGCGGTGTAGATCTCATACCATTCGTGATGGGCCAGCTTCACATCCAGAGCCCGCACGGCCAGATCAAGCCGGCTCAGGTTTCTGCTGCCTGAAAGCACCGCCGCTCCTGCCGGATGATACAGCTGCCAGGCGTAAATAATCGTGGCCGGATCTTCCCCGTGACGCTCTGCGATCTCCTCGATCTTCTTCATTGTTTTTTCGCAGAGAGGATCTTCTTTCTTAAAGAGTCTTCCGCCTGCCAGCGGAGACCAGATCATGGGATGAATCCTGTTTCCTGTCAGATAATCCATCATACCGCTGTTAAAATGCTCAAAGCAGACCGGATTCCATTCGATCTGATTGGTCACCAGTTCTCCCCCCATAGCCTTATTCAGTGCCTCAAACTTAAAGGGGTCAAAATTGGAAACTCCTGCTTCTCTGATCAGCCCCTCCTTCTTCAGTTCTTTTAAAGCCCGCGCCGTCTCCCAGGGATCCAGGCAGGGATCTTCTCTGTGGATCAGATAGAGATCAAGATAATCGGTGCCCAGTCTTGCCAGACTCTCTTTGCAGGAAGCCATCACCCTCTCATACGTGGTGTTGTAATACCCAAACGGTTTTCCGTCTATCATTTCCTTAAAGATTCCCGTCTTTGAAACCAGCCGGATCTGTTTCCTTATGCTTTTATCACAGGAAAACGCCTCCCCCATAAGAGACTCACATCTGGTATCCGCATAGATCTGTGCCGTATCAAAAGTGGTAACACCCCGCTTGATACAGGCCTTCATAAAATCTGCCAGCTCTTTTGCCGTCCAGTTCCAGCTTTCCAGCCTCCAGAATCCCTGCACAATGGCCGAGATTGACAACTGCTCTGATAATTGTATCTGTTTCATGCTTCCGGTTCCCCTTTACTTTCAATTAAAAAATATTATCTTAAACGATATCCAAAACCATCTCTTTTCTGTTGGGGATGCGATTCCCACTGAAAATGAACTGGTTAAATATTATCAGATCAGCAGATCCACCGTGCGCCAGGCTATTTCCGAACTGGTTCAGGAGGGGTGGCTGACCCGTCAGGCAAGTAAAGGGACTTTTGTTACTTCCCCGGAGAAGCATTCCAATTCGATCCGGTCTTATGAACCCTTTTACCAGCAAATCCAGCGTCTGGGGCAGACTCCCCGCACAGAGCTTCTGGATCTGAGCGTGATCACGCCCCCCGCCGAGATTGCGGAGCAAATGCATCTTGCCCCGGATCAGAAAGTAATCTCCATGTTCCGCCGCCGTTTTGCCGACGAAACTCCCATGGTTACTCTGCAGAATTATATTCCCTATGATCTCTGCGCATTCATTTTGAGCTACGATTTCAGGGTTCACTCCCTCTATGAACTGCTCTCCTCCAATCCTGCAACCCGGATAAAAAATACGCAGACCACCGTATCTGCCTGCTCTGCCTCACCGGAAGATATCCGTCTTCTCAATGTGACAAAGCATTCCCCCTGTCTCTTATACACATCTCCGAGCCCACGAGACCGTACTAGATCTCG
>URYM01000070.1 GCA_900552095.1 uncultured Blautia sp.
GAGATAGTACGGTCTCGTGGGCTCGGAGATGTGTATAAGAGACAGTATTTCTATCATCAATCCAAACTAATCCGGTAAACTCTCCCTCATGCACAAAGCCCCATACCCCACCTGATTATTGGGATATTCCCGGATTCCCGGCAGAGGCCTTGCGCCCTTTCTCAGATACGCCTTTACCTTTTCTCCATAGAGATACGGGTCATTTCCCCGGACAATCCCCCACTCCATCATAAGTGCTGCGCTTCCTGTGACAAAGGGCACTGCAAAAGAAGTTCCTGTATAACTCTGATATCCTCCTCCCGGAGAAGGCGCCGTGATCCCCACCCCCGGGGCTGCCAGATCCGGTTTCCGATCCGGACCGTCCTGCCTGTATCCCCGGCCGGAGAAGGCAGCATAGGATTGCACTCTTCCGTCATATGCTCCAACCGTTACCGCCTGCGTAGAAGTGGAAGGAATTGTAAAAGTAGCTTCCGGATTAGAGCGGGAAAACCGCGTGTCCTGATTTAATACACCACCCCCGGGAAGCCACATCTGAAATTCCCCTCTCACAATTTTCCCGGGAACCAGGCAGATCTTCCAGGTTCCACTATCCACATAATCTGAAATCGGAAGAAAATCCAGATAAATCTCCTGCGCTGCACTGTAAGGCACCGGCTCTCCATAATAAGCCAGAATCTCCGTCTGCCCCACCCGGAAACGCTGAGTCCCCTGATAAGACTGAACAGGACCGAGTACTGTTCCATCGGGATGGATCAGCAGAATCTCCACCTCATCCTCGTACGCCTTCCAGATCTGCAGATTAAAAGTAGGCTCATACGCTCCCACCTCCAGACTGATTTCCTGTGCCTCTCCCTGTTCCAGCTGTCCTGACGTATGCCCTCCCCGGCTGCCCTCGTTCCCCGCGCCCACACAGATCACACTGCGCCCGGTCTGTGCCGCCTGATCCAGATATGTCTCAAGGAGGGAATCACCCCGATGAGAACCGTAACTATTTCCAAAACTCAGATTTAAGGCCAGCGGCATGGACAGCTCCATACTTTTTTTCACCGCATAATCCACTGCCTGTATCAATTCCGTTGTCCGGGGAAATCCTCCCTGCCTGGAGTTTCCCAGTTTTACCACCAGAAGGCTGCTCTCGTAGGCCACACCGCGGTAACGCCCTCCGCTGGCCCGCCCGTTTCCTGCCGCAATCCCAAGTACCGCTGTGCCATGTCCGCTCAGATCCCTGCTCGGTACAAGCTGCTCCCGTTCTTCTTTCTCTCCCGCCTGCAGCGCCTGATTGATCTGTGTCTCCCCGTACTCTGCCCCTATCAGATACCCTTCTGGCGGCTTTCCCTGTATCGTCTGATCCCAAAGCGCCAGAATCCGGGTCGTTCCATCTTCTTTTCGGAAATCAGGATGCGCATAATCCACACCCGAATCAATACATGCCACCAGAATCCCTCTTCCAGACAGGGAAAAGGGCGGCTGCCAGACAGGGCTGATGCAGGAAACAGCCCTCCCCTGATCCACCGCAAAGAAAAGACGCTTCGGCTTTTCCACATAGATCACCTGAGAGAGACGGGAAAATTCTTCTATTCTGCTCTGCGGCAGGGTAACTACCGCGTAATTTCCCAGCAAAGGCGTAATTCTGATTTCCGGAAATGCCTCCGCAAGCGTCCGTGACTCTCCCATAAAACGGATCAGAAGATCCCATCTTTCCCCTTCCTCCTCATATCCTACATTCAGATTCAGGGAACGCTTCCGCTCCTCCTGTGTTGTCTCCAGCGCCAGGTTCAGAAGATTTTCCAGTTTCTGATCTTCCAAATTCTTCCCCTTGCCAAAATTATCTTCTTAATTTATGATATTTATTTCTGTTCCGCAATATTCTTTAAAAAATGGCATTTTCTTTCTTTTCCTGTGTTATAATAAATGCCATATGCTATCGCTCAATCGGAGGTTTCCATGAAAAATCAATACAGCAAAACAATCACCGCCTGTTTCACTGCCTATGTGGTTCAGGCTGTAATTAATAATTTTATCCCCCTTCTCTTTCTGACTTTCCAGAAAACCTACCACATCCCACTCTCCCAGATCACGCTTCTGGTGACCTTTAATTTCGGAATCCAGCTTCTGGTAGATCTGCTGGCAGTGGGATTCGTAGACAGAGTCGGCTACCGTTTTTCCATGATAACTGCCCATCTTCTGGCAGCCGCCGGACTTCTGCTGCTCACCCTGCTCCCGGAACTGCTGCCCTCCGCCTTCGCCGGAATCCTGATCTCTGTCATGGTCTATGCCATTGGCGGCGGGCTGCTCGAAGTGCTGGTAAGCCCGATAGTAGAAGCCTGTCCTTCCGCTCACAAGGAAAAAGCCATGAGTATGCTCCATTCCTTCTACTGCTGGGGACATGTGGGAGTCGTTCTTCTCTCCACTCTTTTTTTCTGCTTTTTCGGAACAGAACGCTGGAAGATCCTGGCTCTTCTCTGGGCGGCGCTCCCGCTCTGCAACAGCGTTGCCTTTGCCCGGGTTCCTATCGCTTCTCTTATAGAAGACGGCCAGCAGAAAATGAACTGGAAGGAACTCTTCTCCCTGCCTCTGTTCTGGATTCTGCTGACTATGATGCTTTGTGCCGGCGCCAGTGAACAGGCAGTCAGCCAGTGGGCATCTGCCTTTGCAGAACAGGGACTGAAAATTCCCAAAACAGCCGGCGATCTTGCCGGTCCCATGGCCTTTGCCCTCCTGATGGGCACTTCCCGGGCATTCTATGGAAAATACGGACACCGGATCCATCTGGATCGTTTTATGATCTTAAGCTGCCTTCTCTGCATTTTCTCCTACCTAGGCATCGCTCTTCTGCCCCTCCCCTGGCTGAACCTGGTATCCTGCGCCCTCTGCGGGCTCTCCGTGGGGATCCTGTGGCCCGGCACCTTCAGCAAGGCATCCTCCGCCCTCCCCCGGGGAGGAACTGCTCTCTTCGCCTTTCTGGCGCTTGGCGGCGATGTAGGCTGCTCCGTCGGCCCCACTCTGGCTGGCTTTGTATCCAGTCATCTGGGAAATAATCTGAAAATGGGAATCCTGGCCTGTATCTTTTTCCCTCTCCTCCTCCTGACAGGGATCTCTCTGTGCCGCAGACTACATGGCCAAACAAAAGGGACGGCTTTCAAAAAAAGCCATCTGTGATACACTACAACATAAGAAGGAGTTGATATTCTATTATGAAAAATTTCACCCTGCCGCATCAGCACGGCCAATCCATGGAACAGCTTCAGACCCATATGCCCGCCACCGAATACTTCCAGATCCTCGCGGATATTTTCAAACAGCTCAGTGATCCCACCAGAATCCGGATCTTCTGGATCCTCTGCCACTGCGAAGAGTGTGTGATTAATATCTCCTCTATGATGGAAATGAGCAGCCCGGCCGTTGCCCACCATCTGCGTCTCCTGCGCTCCAGCGGCCTGATCGAATCCCGAAGGGACGGAAAAGAAACTTACTACCGGGCAAGCGGCACACCAAAGGCTCAGTCTCTCCACCACATGATCGAACAGATGATGGAGATCTCCTGTCTCTCTTGAAAGAGCATCCGCCGGGATATGAAAAACCGGGACATGGAAAAATGCAGTTTTTGCCCTTCCATGCCCCGGCTTCTTTTTCTTTCCGTATTCTAATAATTCTCAGCCTGCAGTTCAAAATAACTCTGGGGATGATGACAGGCCGGACAGATCTCAGGCGCAGCTGTTCCCACCGCAATGTGGCCGCAGTTTCTGCACTCCCAGACTTTTATTTCACTCTTCCGGAATACCTCTTTTAACTCTACATTCTTCAAAAGCGCCCGGTAGCGCATCTCATGGTGCCGCTCAATCTCCCCGATCCGGCGGAATTTTTCTGCCAGTTCCGGGAAGCCTTCCTCCTCTGCCGTTTTGGCAAATCCCGCATACATATCCGTCCACTCGTAATTTTCCCCTTCTGCCGCAGATATCAGATTGGCGGGCGTAGTTCCAATCCCGTTTAACTCCTTGAACCACAGCTTGGCATGTTCCTTCTCATTGTCCGCCGTCTTCTGAAACAGCGCTGCAATCTGCTCATATCCCTCTTTTTTTGCCACGGATGCAAAATACGTATACTTATTTCTGGCCTCTGACTCTCCGGAAAAGGCTGCTTTCAGATTTTTCTCCGTCTGTGTCCCTGCATATTTACCCATCTTTCTTCTCCTCCTTTTGTCTCTGTCAACCTCTTTATTATAACAGGCCTTCCTGGAAACCAAAAGGATTTTCTGAAAATTTATGGATATTCTTATTATTTTAAATCTTTTTTACATTTTTCGGCTGATTTTTACTTCTGTTTCAAAAAAGAAAATGGATCCTCTTCTTTTATATAGCGCATAAGCTGATATCCGCACATCAAAGCCACCCGTTCTTCCTTCAGAATCCGCCGGGCTTCCTCCCGATCTGCCAGCACGATCTCCAGCTCTTCGTTTTCCTCCAGATTCTCTCTGGAAATCTCCCCGCTGGCCCTTCCGTACACCGTAGCACAGGCTTCATCCGTAAGACCTACCGTAGTATAGAGCGGCTTTTCCATCCAGGCCGGTGCCTCCTCCAGCGTAAGCGTAAGCCCTGTTTCCTCCTTCATTTCCCGTACAGCTGCCTCCCGGTAATCCTCTCCCTCTTCCACCAGTCCAGCCGGCAGCTCATAGACGTAATCATCAATCGTACAGCGGTACTGGCGCACCAGCACAATCCGTCCCTGTGCATCTATCGCATAAATGACGACCCCGTCCGCCTTCTCCCGGTGCGTGCGAAGTTTCAGATTTTCTTCCTCCATCGTCCGTGAGGCCAGGTAATACAGATGTTTTCTTCCTTTTTTGTTGACTGCTTCCAGCTGATACAGCCGCACAAAGGGGGTATCTGTAAGCGGCACCACTTTCTCAATTTTGCTTTTCATCTCACACCTCTCCTTTCAGAAGTCCACGGATTCTCTTATAGATCAGCAGGGTGACTGCTGCATCTGCGATTCCCTTGAGCAGATTGAAAGGTCCTACCGCCAGAAGACAGAAGCGAAACAGGCTGTTGATCGCCGGATGGATCGCCGCCCCCATCTCCACAAAACTCTCCACCGGCACACGGAAAGCCGCCGCATAGGCGGGAAGCAGAACAAAGGCATTCATCACACATCCTGCGAAAACCATGCAGACACTTCCTGCCGCCAGCCCCGCCACTGCCCTCCGCCTGGTTTTCTTGCTCCGGTAGATCATCGCCGCCGGTATCACATAAGAGCATCCGATCAGAAAATTTGCCAGATCCCCTACCCCGGCAGTCTGAGTACCCTGCAGCAGCATATGAAGCAGCACCTTCAGCAGTTCAATTGCCGCTCCCGCCGCCGGCCCCAGAGCAAAAGCGCCCACCAGGACCGGGATCTCACTGAAATCCAGCTTATAAAACGGCGGCGCCAGAAAAGGAACGGGAAATTCCAGCGCCATCAAAACCGTAGCTGCCGCTCCCAGCACAGCGATCTGAACCATCATCCTCACTCTGACCCGGTCTGCAGTTTTTCTTACCATCTGTTCACTCATACTCTTTTCTCCTTTTCATGTGAATTCATTGTGAAAAATTACATAAAAGGAAATTCTTCCATCCTTCTTTGTCCCCAATCTCTCTTCTGGGACAAAAAATCCCCGGTTTCCTCAGAAACCGGGGCAGGCGCGCGCATAGAAAAAACAGCTCAGCTCTTCTTCTTTCATCCAGACTATACTGTCGGTTTTGGAATCTCACCAAATCAGCCTTACGGCTCGCGGACTGTACCGCCGATCGGGAATTCCCGTCCAGGAACTGTGCCTGAACAGGTCACCCTGCCCCGAAGAATTATCCTTTTTTCCTATTATAGACTTCTCTGCCTTCTTATTCAAGTTCTTTTTCTTGTCTCCTTTCCCTTTCTTATGTTATACTGAAAAAAAATCAGGAGGTATCTTATGTCATCCCCCAGTCTGCGAAAAAAATCAAACGAAATCATCTACCAGGCCGCCCGCTGTACGGAAGTTGTGGTCTCGGTTATTATCTTTACCGTAATCATAATTTCTCTCTTCTCTCTGCTCTATGACCTGACGCAGCTTTCTTTTCTTGATATGTCAGAAAGTTTTTTCAACACCTTCCTGTCCCGCTCACTGGGGCTTGTAGTCGGTCTGGAGTTTATCAAAATGCTCTGCAAGCATACGGCTGAAACGGTGGTTGAAGTTCTCATGTTCGCCATCGCCCGGCAGATGGTCGTGGAACATCTGGCCACCTTCGAGACGCTGATCGGTGTCCTCGCCATCGCAATTTTATTCTTTATCCGCAAATACCTGCTGATCCATGATCCCAGAGATCATCAGATACCGGACAAGCTGTAATCCCGCTCTGCCCTCCGGTTTCGCAAACACCAGGGAAAAAATATCCGGAAGCTTACGCTTCCGGATATTCATTACAGAGCAGACGATAGGGCGCCTCATCCTCTTCAATTGTGGGGAACCGCCCGACAGGCTCATAAAAACGATTATCATGCTCATCATCATTACACATAGAAACCTCTCCTAAAAGTACCGGTCCGGTTCCCTCTTCCTGTTCAAAATCATGATACATATATCTGTAAATGGTAATACTTTCCCCCGGACACAGCCTCAACTGGCTGCCGGCCGGAACAGTAAACTCTCTTCCGTCACAGTGTACCGTTACATCCGTATCTGCAAATTTTCCATCTTCTGTGGAATTATAAACGCGAATCAGAACATTTCCGCCGCCTCTGTTAATAATATCTTCCATCTTGTTCCAGTGGAAATGCATGGGGGCTGTCTGTCCTTCTTTCAGATACAGAAGTTTCTCCGCATATGTTTTTGTATATTTTTCCGGCATTTTCAGATTTCCATTGCGGATCGTAATCAGCGAAAAGCCTACCCGGTCGAAATTATTCAGGCCATAATCTGTAATATCCCAGCCCAGCATATTTTCACGCACTTCGTCATAATCATGGCCTTTCTCCTTCCATTCTTCAGGCATAAAATGGCAGAAAGGCGGCAGCTTAAAGCCACACTTTTCGATCATTTTCTCCATATCTTTTAAAGCCGCATTTATTTCTGAACGTTTCATCTTCCTCTACTCCTTTCTTTTTCCCATTCCGCTTACAGCCCCCGCATGGTAAGGCCGATTCTCTTTTTCTTCTGATCCACACTGATAACCTTAACTTCTACCACATCTCCCACACTGACTGCCTCCAGAGGATGTTTGATATATTTGTCAGAAATCTGGGAGATATGTACCAGACCATCCTGGTGAACGCCGATGTCCACGAAAGCGCCGAAGTCAATGACATTGCGGACCGTTCCCTTTAACACCATGCCCTCTTTCAAATCCTTCATATCCAGGACATCGGAGCGCAGGATGGGCGCCGGCATATCTGCTCTGGGATCCCTGCCCGGATTTGTCAGATCTTTTACAATGTCCCGCAGCGTAGGCTCTCCCACTTCCAGTTCCTGCGCCATCTTCTTATAATCCCGGATCAGGAATACAGCGCCGCCTTTTCCGAACGTCTTCTCCTGCCCTGTTTTCTCAAGAAGCAGCCTGGCAGCCTTATAACTCTCCGGATGAACTCCGGTGTTATCAAGAGGTTCTTCTCCCCCGGCGATCCGCAAAAATCCGGCGCACTGTTCAAAGGCTTTCGGCCCTAATTTTGCCACCTTGAGAAGTTCTTTTCTGCTGCGGAAGCGGCCGTTTTCCTCCCGATAGGCCACAATATTCTTCGCTAGTGTCTTGCTGATCCCGGAAATGTATTCCAGAAGGGAGGCCGAAGCCGTATTTAAATCCACTCCTACCCGGTTGACGCAGTCTTCTACTACTCCGTTTAACGCATCTCCCAGCTTCTTCTGATTCATATCATGCTGATACTGTCCCACGCCGATGGACTTGGGATCAATTTTCACCAGTTCTGCCAGAGGATCCTGCACCCGCCTTGCAATAGAAGCGGCGCTTCTCTGTCCCACATCAAAATTGGGGAATTCTTCCGTAGCCAGCTTGCTGGCAGAATACACGGAGGCTCCCGCTTCATTAGTGATAAGATACTGCACCTGCTCCGGAATTTCCTTCAGCAGTTCCACAATCACCTGCTCCGACTCCCGGGAAGCAGTTCCATTTCCCAGTGAGATCAGTGTAATTCCATACTTTTGGATCAGCTGGTGTACCGTATCCTTTGCCGCACGGATCTTCTTCTCATTGGTTGGCGCTGTGGGATATACAACTACCGTGTCCAGCACCTTTCCCGTAGGATCCACAACAGCCAGCTTACACCCGGTACGGAAAGCCGGATCCCAGCCCAGCACCGTTTTTCCCGCCTGTCTCTTATACACATCTCCGTGCCCACGCGACCGTACTAGATCTCGTATGCCGTCT
>URYM01000071.1 GCA_900552095.1 uncultured Blautia sp.
GATTCAGGGAGTTGCAGGACTTGTGAAATCCTTGGTAGAGGTCGGAGCGGAAAAAGACGGTTAGATGTTGAGGGGTGTGCGAGAGCATGCCCCTTTTGTGGTATCAGGAGGGAAGAAAACGTGAAAGCGAAGATAGACTTGACGAAAGAGTATGGACTGATTTTAGATGGCGGAGGTGCAAGGGGAGCTTATCAGATTGGTGCGTGGAAGGCGCTTGCGGAGGCAGGTGTGAAAGTGAATGCAGTAGCCGGAACCTCGGTTGGCGCATTAAATGGAGCATTGATCTGCATGGGAGATGTAAAGCAGGCGGAAAAAATCTGGAGTGAGATGACATTTTCGCGTGTGATGGACGTAGATGACGCATGGATGGAACGGTTGTTCAACAAAGAAAATACACTCGGTGAAGTGATTTCAGAGATGAAAAAGAGACTGTCAGACGGTGGGATTGATATCACTCCGCTTAAGAATCTGATCCATGAGATGGTGGATGAGAAGAAGATAAGGGAGTCTGGAATGGAATTTTGTCTGCTTACGTTTTCCATATCGGATATGAAGGAGCTGGATCTTAGTATTCATGATATTCCGGAAGGTCTTTTGGAGGATTTTCTGCTTGCAAGTGCATACCTGATTGGATTTAAGAATGAAAAACTGCACGGAAGAACGTATGTGGATGGCGGAGTCATCAACAATGTGCCGACAGGCTCACTTGTGAAAAGAGGATATAAGAACCTGATACAGATTCGTATCTATGGTCCGGGAAGAGAACCGCGGGTTAAGCTGTCAGAGGATACGACGATGTATGAGATTGCGCCGCGAGTGAAACTTGGAAGCATCATTGAATTTTACGGAAAACGCAGCAGACAGAATCTAAAAATCGGCTATTACGATGCGAAACGGATGATTTATGGACTTGCCGGAACGATTTACTATATTGAACAAACACGAAAAGAGTGGTATTATGAAAAAATATTAAGTGGTTTGAGTGAGATTGAGAAGGCAGAGATTGCGTTTGTGCTGAAATTGTCTCATGGATTCTCCGATGAAACACTCTATATGGCAATGCTTGAGGCGAGTGCAAAATTACTTCATGTGCCAAAGTATCAGATTTATACGGTACAGGCATTAGAAGAGGCAGTATATCGAAGATATGAGCGCCTCAGAGATCAGATTAATTTACCAAGATTTGTACATGTGTTCATGGAAATCAGAAAGGATAGTAAAATGAATTTAAAAGGACGTAATTTTTTGACACTGAAAGACTTTGCTCCAGATGAGATTATGTATCTGGTTGATCTGGCAGCAGATCTGAAAGAAAAGAAAAAACAGGGAATTACCGGAAATTCTCTGAAAGGGAAGAACATTGCATTGATTTTTGAAAAACCGTCTACAAGAACTCGGTGTGCATTTACCGTGGGTGCGTGTGATGAGGGCGGTATTCCGACTTATTTATCAGAGCATGATATTCAGTTGGGACACAAGGAGAGCATTCAGGATACAGCTCGTGTTCTCGGGCGTATGTTTGACGGGATTGAATTCCGCGGCTTCAAACATGAGCATGTGGAAGCACTTGCAAAATACAGTGGAGTTCCGGTGTGGAATGGTTTGACAGATGAGTATCATCCAACACAGATTCTTGCAGACCTTTTGACGATGAAAGAACATTTTGGATATGTAAAAGGGCTGAAATTCGTATATCTTGGAGATGGGAGAAACAATATGGCGAACAGCCTTATGATCGGATGTTCGAAAGTAGGTGTTGATTTTGTTATCATTGCGCCAAAAAAACTGTGGCCGGGAGAAGAACTGGTTACTTTGTGTGAAGGGTACGCAAAAGAAGCCGGTTCCTCAGTCTGTGTGACAGATTCCATCGATGCAGTTGAGGGCGCGGATGTGTTGTATACGGATGTATGGTGCTCTATGGGTGAGGAAGATAAAGCGGCTGAGCGAATTGCGCTTTTAAGTCCTTATCAGATCAATCAGGAACTGATGGACAAGACCGGCAAAGAGGGAACAATCTTCATGCACTGTCTTCCGGCGGTGAAAGGCAAAGAGGTGACGGAAGATGTATTTGAAGGAAAGGCATCAGTAGTATTTGATGAAGCGGAGAACCGTCTTCATACAATCAAGGCGGTTATGGTCGCAACACTTGGAGAATAAGCAGAGAAAGAGGACGAGTTGTGAAAGCAGAGATTTTGAAAATGCTTCGGGAAAGTAAAGAATATGTGTCGGGTCAGCAGTTGTGTGAACGGCTTCAGGTATCGAGAACGGCAGTGTGGAAAGTAATCAAGCAGCTGGAGAATGAAGGGTATCAGATTGAGGCCGTAAGAAACAGAGGATATCGAATTGTGGAATGTCCGGACGTGCTTTCACAAGAGGAGATAGAAAGCCTGATGCAGACAGAGTGTATAGGAAGGCATGTCATTTATTATGAAGAGACAGACTCGACGAATACAAGGATCAAACATCTGGCGGAACAGGGAAAAGAGCATGGCACATTAGCGGTCGCTGACCGTCAAAATTCCGGAAAAGGAAGGCGTGGAAGAGCTTGGGAATCTCCGCTGGGTGAAAATATCTATATGTCTCTGCTTTTAAGACCGACGATGGAGCCATCGAAAGCGCCCATGCTGACATTGGTGATGGCGTATAGTGCGGCGATGGCGATCCGAGAGCAGGAAGGACTTGAAGTTGGGATTAAATGGCCGAATGATCTTGTGATTGGAACGAAGAAAATATGTGGAATTCTAACGGAGATGAGTGCAGAGGTTGATTATATCAACTACGTTGTAATCGGAGTCGGAATCAATGTGAATATGCAGTCTTTTCCGGAAGAACTTTGTGAAAAGGCGACCTCATTGCGTGTGGAAAAGGAAAGCCCGATAAAACGTTCTGCATTGATTGCATGTATCATGAAAAAGTTTGAAGAAAACTATGAGCGGTTTGTAAAAGAACAGAATTTAAAATTTTTGCAGGAGGATTACAATCGTCTTCTGGTAAGCAAAGAAAAAGAAGTGAGAGTTCTGGAGCCTGGAGGCGAATATAACGCCTATGCATTGGGCATCAACGAGACAGGTGAACTGCTTGTGAGAAAAGAAGATGGCGAAGAGGAGACGGTTTTTGCGGGAGAAGTCTCTGTGCGCGGAATCTACGGGTATATTTAGGAGGAATGTATGTACGAAGAAAAAATTGTACTGTGTGGTGCGAATTCATATGATAGAAAGTTTTATCTGAATCCGGATTTTGAGGCACTTCCAGACAGCATCAAAGATGAACTGAAGATCATGTGTGTATTGTACACGGAGGACGTCGGAGGGATTCTGACATTGGTATTTGAAGAAGATGGAGAGCTTATGTTTGAGGTTACGACAGAGGACAATGATCTGCTTTTTGATGAAATCGGAAGTCATCTGAAGATTAAAGAACTTCAGAGAACAAAAAAAGAACTGCTGGAGTCTTTGCAGTTGTACTATAGAGTCTTCTTTTTAGGGGAGGAAGTATAATGCTGCTGGTAATTGATGTGGGAAATACAAATATCACTCTTGGGGTATTTGAAAAAGAAAAATTAGAGGCGACATTTCGCATGACGGCGAAACAACCAAGAACTTCGGATGAATATGGAATCAAGCTCTGTACATTACTGGAACACAGAGGATTTGATATCGAAGAGATTGATGCGGTGATCGTGTCGTCGGTTGTGCCGGACATTATGCACTCCCTTGGGAGCGCGATCATTAAGTATTTCCATATAAAGCCACTCATCGTATCGCCAAATTTGGAGACCGGACTTCAGATAAACACAGAAAACCCGAAGGATACGGGACCTGATCGAATTGTAGATGCGGTTGCTGCTTATGAAAAATATGGCGGTCCGGTCATAGTCATTGATTTTGGAACTGCGACGACCTATGACGTGGTAAGTGAAAAGGGAGTCTTTGAAGGTGGTGTGATTTCTCCGGGAATCCGTACATCGGCTAGAGCATTGTGGGGCGGAGCATCTATGCTGCCGGAGATTGAGATAAAGAAGCCGGAGTCTATTCTTGCAAAAGAGACTGTATCCAGTATGCAGGGGGGGCTTGTGTTCGGCTATATCGGACAGACAGAATATATTGTCAACAAAATCAAAAAAGCTGGATTTGCAGACGCAAAGGTTGTAGCCACAGGCGGACTGGGGAATATTATTGTATCTGAGACAGATGTTGTGGATATCTATGATCCGGAATTAACGCTGGAAGGGTTACGCATTATTTACGAAAAAAACAAAGGGTTAAATTAGAATGAAAACGTTAAAAATTGGAACGGTAGAATTAGAAAATCCATATATTTTAGCACCGATGGCAGGGGTGACAGACCTGCCTTTTCGTTTGCTGTGCAAAGAGCAGGGAGCGGGACTTTTGTGCATGGAGATGGTAAGCGCGAAGGCGATACAGTATAACAATAAGAATACAAAGGCATTGTTGGAGATTCATCCGGAAGAATTGCCGGTATCTCTCCAGTTATTTGGATCTGATCCGGATGTGATCAGTGAGATTGCAAAACGAATAGAGGAACTTCCATTTTCCATACTGGATATCAATATGGGGTGTCCGGTTCCGAAGATTGTAAAGAATGGAGAAGGTTCTGCATTGATGAAAAATCCGAAACTGGTGTATGAGATTGTCAGAAAGACGGCAAGGGCAATTCAAAAGCCGGTCACAGTGAAAATCCGAAAGGGATTTGATGATACTTGCATCAACGCGGTAGAGATTGCGAAAATTATTGAGGATGCCGGAGGAAAAGCGGTGGCGGTTCATGGAAGGACGAGAGAACAGTATTATTCCGGAAAAGCAGACTGGGATATTATCCGTCAGGTGAAAGAGGCGGTATCCATTCCGGTTATCGGAAATGGAGACGTTGTCTCAGGAGAAAGTGCAATTGCGATTCAAAAAGAGACAGGCTGTGATGGCGTGATGATCGGAAGGGGAGCACAGGGAAATCCGTGGATTTTTTCAGAACTTTTGGAATATGAGCGAACCGGAAAGATGCCGTTACGTCCGAGTGTGGAAGCGATTAAGAAGATGATGATTCGTCATGCACAACTTCAGATGCAATATAAGGGAGAATATCTCGGAATCCGCGAGATGAGAAAACATGTATCGTGGTATACAAGTGGACTTCCAAACTCAGCAAAACTGCGAGACGAGATTAATCGGGTAGAGAGTTATGAGGAATTGGAGCAATTATTGGAAGAAAGACTGAAAGAAGAGATTTGATCAGTGGAGTTGTATAAAATATCCTGTAGATGTGAAATAAAACATTTGTACAGGGTATTTTTTTGTTTCTTTTCTTGTAGACAAATATTAGTGTGATGATTATAATAGAAAATAAGTACAAAAAGAGGACGCGCTGGAGAGGATTTTTCATCATCCGGGCAGCTGGGTGAATCTGATTCTGGTCGGTATCAATGTGCTGGTTTTTGCGGCTGTTTCTCTGACAGGAAGTTCTTTTGATAATCCGCACATGATCAGGTGGGGAGCATCTTTTACGCCTCTGGTAGAGGACGGAGAATACTGGCGCCTTTTTACCAGCATGTTTCTTCATTTTGGAGTACAGCATCTTTTTAACAATATGGTGCTGCTTCTGTTTCTGGGAGATGTGCTGGAACGTCAGGTTGGTCATCTGAAGTACCTTCTGATCTATGTGGGGGGCGGTGTGGGTGGAAATATTCTCTCTTTCCTTGCGGAGACAGGCCAGGGGGAACTGGTGGTCTCTGCAGGCGCCTCAGGCGCTGTTTTTGCGGTGATCGGTGCACTTCTGTATGTGCTGATCCGCAAAAGGGGACGCCTGGAGACGATCACGGTGCAGAGGCTTGCGTTTATGGCGCTGTTATCTCTCTATTATGGATTTTCCAGTGCCCAGGTAGACAATGCGGCTCACATTGGCGGATTGTTCTCTGGTTTTCTGCTCACTGTGATTCTTTTTCATCCCGGAAGACGGGGAAGGTGAGCAGGAAACAGGTGCCCTCGCCGGGAGTGCTCTGGAAAGAGACAGTGCCGTTATGTGCTTCTGCGATGCGTTTTACGATGGGAAGTCCCAGACCGTTTCCGGTACGCTTATAAGTTACAAAGGGGGTAAAGACAGTAGAAATCCGGTCTTTTGGAATCCCCTCACCGGTATCGGAGACAGACAGGCGGAGGGAATCTTCTGAGGCCCGGAGCTTTACTGTTATAGTTCCGCCGTCCGGCATGGCATCCCCGGCGTTATTCAGAAGATTAAAGAAGATCTGACGGAATTTTATGGCGTCTCCGTTGACCGCGGGCAGATCGGGCTGAAAATCAGAGATCAGACGGATCCTCTTCTTCTCAAAATCGGGTTTCACAGCGTGAATCAGAGAGGAAGCCAGCTGGTCCAGATGCAGCAGTTCGCACTGGAGCAGCTGGGAGCGGTTATACTGGGACAGAGAAGCGAGAAGGTCTTTCAGCAGAGTCATATTTTCGGTAATATCATTCCAATAGGGGAAATCCTGTACCTCGGGATGGGCTGCACAGAACAGCTGGAGATAGCTGCTCACCAGTGTTACGGGATTTCGCAGTTCGTGGGAAATCTGAGAGGCAGAGATCGTCTCCTGCAGATCCGGGAAAAGGGACGGTGTGTTTCTGTGGGTATCATTTATAGTCTGTGTTATCATAATCCAAATACCTCCTTTTTCTGTAGTTTATCATCAAAATATGGTAATTTCAAACAAAATAGTATTGCAAATTTGGACAAAATGCGACAAAATAGAGTGGGAGGATGAGAAAAATGAGCGATTGTATTTTTTGTAAAATTGCAAATGGAGAGATTCCGGCGGCCGTCTTATACGAGGATGAAGACTTTCGGGTGATTCTGGATCTTGGCCCTGCCAGCAGAGGCCATGCTCTGATCTTGCCGAAGCAGCATTATGCCAGTCTTTTTGAAATGCCGGAGGATTTGCTGGGGAAAACCATCTGCCTGGCAAAGAAAGTGGGGATGGCGATGAAGAGAGCGCTGCACTGTGACGGACTGAATGTGGTGCAGAATAACGGGACAGCAGCAGGGCAGACGGTGTTCCATTTCCATATGCATCTGATCCCCAGATATGAGGAAGACGGCGTGGGGATCGGCTGGAAACCGGGAACCCTGGAGGAAGAGGAGAAAGAGGAAATCTGCAGCCTGATATCGCAGGCGCTTCAGGAATAGGAAGTAAGGACAAAAGGGATATGGATTTCAGGGGCGTAATACGCGAAGCTCTGAGATCCATATCCCTTTTTATTTACAATTTCGCAGCAGTTTTTGATTTATTTCTGACATTCCCGGATCAGCTGAAGGATTTTTTCAATGGAGTCAGTAGAACCGCCTTTTGACATCGCATCGATGAAAGCCTGACGGTTATCATAAAGCTGGTTCACGGTATCAAGGAGGAGCTGATCCTGCAGAGTTTCCTCCTCCAGCACCATGCTGTAGCCCAGTTTTTCAAAGGAGCGGGCATTGAGGATCTGATCGCCCCGGCTGGCATTGGCGGAGAGAGGGATCAGCAGCATGGGTTTCCTGAGTGCGCAAAGCTCGCAGATGGCGTTGGCACCTGCCCGGGAGATGACGATGTCGGACAGAGCAAAGAGATCTGCCAGTTCTTTTTCGATATATTCGTACTGGACGTAACCCGGGGTGTTTTTCAGGGATTCATCCAGTTTTCCTTTTCCGCAGAGATGAATGACCTGAAATTTCTCCAGAAGCTGAGGCAGAATGGAGCGCACAGCGTTATTTACGGCCACAGATCCCAGGCTCCCGCCAATGATCAGGATTGTGGGTTTTGCAGCGGAAAATCCGGTGAAGTTCAGAGCCTGTACTTTGTCTCCTTTTAAGAGTTCCTGGCGGATCGGAGTGCCGGTGAGTACGGCTTTTCCTTCAGGAAGACAGGATACAGTCTCGGGAAAATTGCAGCAGACTTTTGCGGCGGAGGGGATACACAGTTTGTTGGCCAGCCCGGGAGTCATATCGGATTCATGGATGATCGCCGGAATTTTACATTTTTTGGCAGCCAGGACAACAGGAACGGTAACAAATCCCCCTTTGGAGAATACAATGTCAGGTGAGAGCTCTTTCATCAGCTTTCTTGCTTCGGAGAACCCCTTCAGAACACGGAAAGGATCCGTGAAATTTTTGACGTCAAAATAGCGGCGCAGCTTTCCGGAAGAAATTCCGTAATAGGGAATCTTCATTTCTTCTGTCTCTTATACACATCTCCGAGCCCACGAG
>URYM01000072.1 GCA_900552095.1 uncultured Blautia sp.
GACTGATTCTGGCTCTCTCAGAACTTGATGACAGCTACTGGAAAGTTCTGGAAAAATTCATCCATTCTCTTTCTTGTCCCGATCCGGACTAAGATATATCCAGAAAGGCTTTGATAAACTCATAGATACATTCAATCTGAGTTCCATCTGCCTCCTGTATCATTTGGATGATCTGAACTTTCATCACTTACTCCTCCGTGCAGTAAAATAATTTATTCCAGTACAACTCAGGATGTCTTTTACAGACTACAACAGATTTCCCGAAAAGTCAACCAATTTTCACAATTTTCTTGTAAAATCATTTGCTTTTCAAAGAAAATTGTAGTATACTGAACTTGTACAACTTGGCAAGGAGGCTTCTCATGGTAATTGGTGAAAAACTGCGCAGCCGCAGACAGGAGCAAAACCTCTCCCGAAATCAGCTGGCTGAAAAAATCCACGTCACTCCTTCGGCCATCGCCAACTATGAAAATGACATCAGCTATCCAAAACCTGATACTCTAATCGCCCTGATGATTGCTCTCGATATCGATGCCAACTATCTGTATCAGGACTATCTAGCTCAGGCAACTACCTCCCTCTATTATGGGCAGGAGCTCACTATGGAAGAGATGAAATCGATTGCCAAATACCGCAATCTCACAGAAGACGGAAAACGACTCATCCGCATGGTTGTTGATGCCGAGCATACCAGACTTCAGAAACAGGAGTATCAATGTTGCCCCTGCTTCCAGCCCGGTATCCGCAAAAGTCACGGAGGCTTTCTCATGCAGGTAACCTCCAGAAGCATACGGGTTCCCCAAAAGCATATTCCTCCAAATACTGACTTTTGCTTGCAGGTTCAGGTCAATTCCTATGAACCTATTTTCAAAAAGCTGGATATTGTAGCTCTCCAGAAACGCCCGGCTCAGCACAATGAGATGGGAATCTTCTCAGTCAACGGAGTCTGCTACATCAGAACTCTTTTCAAAAAGAAAAATCTCTGCCAGCTTCACTCTTTAAATGTGACGGATCCGGATATTCCGGTCACAGTCCATGATGACTTTCAATGTCTGGGGACAATTGTCGGCCAAATCTACGGCTCCTACGAACTTACTGATTAACGATACTTCCCGGGGACTGCAGCATCTTTTTATCCGCTGCAGTCCCCGCTTTCATTTTATAGACAATCTCTATCTTTTTCGGATCATACACCGTAATTTTCTCCACCATCGCCTGCAGGATCCCTTCCTCCAGACTGCAGAACCGCTCTCCGGCCAACAGCTTTTTCGCCCAGTCCTCCTCTATGATCCTTTCTTTTTCCTCTCCTCTCTCCCGTATCTTCCGTAGCTGTTCCACCAAAAACCTCTCCTGTTTCTCATATCCCTCTCTGTATTCCAGAAAATCTTTTCTGTCAAGAATCCCCTCCCTGTAATCCTCATAGCAGAACTTTTTCTTTTTTTCTGTCCGCTCCAGCCGCTGCCGGATCGCCTTCTCCTCTCCGCTCTCCCTTCCGCCGGATCCTCCCGCACAGCGCCGGAGTATTTCTTCCCTCTCTTTGCACCCCTTTTCCAGATTCCAGAATTCCTCCCAGATCAGATCCTCCAGAACTTTTTCCCAGATCCTGTGAGGCGTACAGTACCCCTTTCCCATTCTCCGATACGTACCGCAAGCGTAAGAGACTTCTTCTTCTCCGTTTTTCTTCTTATAACTCTGACGCACCAGAGCCGCCCCGCAGTCTCCGCAGCACAGAAATCCCGCAAATACGCTTCTTCTCCCACTCTTTTGGCAGGTTCTTCCACCCGCTGCCCCTTTCTGACGCTTCTGCGCCTCCTGCCAGACCTCCCGATCGATCACCGGTTCCTGGGTGTCGTCTACCACGATCCACTCCTCCTTCGGAACCGCCCTTTGTTTCCCCCTCAGATACCTTTTCTTCGTCCCCTGCACCAGACTGCCGCAGTAAGTTTCTCTTCCCAGAATCTTATGCACAGAAGAATACGTCCACCCCCGCTCTCCTCCTCTTCCCGTATATCGCTCCCCTTTGAGCGCCTTATACTGCACAGGGGAAGGAATTCCCTCCCGGTTCAGAATCCCGGCAATCTCTCTTTTTCCGTATCCGTCCAGATAAAGACGGTAAATCCGCCGAACTACCTGCGCCGCTGCCGGATCGATCACCAGTCTTCCATGATTCTCCGGCGATTTCTGGTAACCGTAACAGGCAAAGGCGCCGACAAATTCCCCGGCTCTCTGTTTTGCTTCCACCGCAGCGTGAACTTTTCTGGAAATATCCCTGGCATACTGCTCATTAAAGATATTTTTGATGGGCAGGAGCATATTATATTCCTTTCCCACACTGTCAATTCCATCCGTAACTGCAATAAAGCGCACTCCCATCCCGGGAAAAACACGCTCCAGATAACGCCCTGTATCAATATAATTTCTTCCAAAACGGGAGAGATCTTTTACTGCCACACAGTCGGCCCGCCCCGCCCTCAGATCACGCATCATGCGAAGAAATGCCGGGCGTTCAAAATCTGTCCCCGTATACCCGTCATCCACATAATACTCACAGATCTGCAGATCCTCTCGCTCCCGGCAGAACCGTTCCAGCAGCTTCCTCTGATTTGCTATACTGTCGCTCTCTTCTTTATCCCCATCTTCCTGAGACAGACGGATATAAAGTGCTGTCCGGTAAATTTTTCCTATTCTTTCTCCAGGCTGGCCTGCATCTACTGCAATTTTATACGCCATATCTTTTCTCCCGCAAATCTTCTCCCTACAGCATATGCAGTTTTTTCTTTTTTTGTCCCCTCCCTTTTTCTTGTTCCCTGCTAAAAAAAATGATACAATATCCTCACTGGAGGTCGAATTATGTACTATTTTATCATAAATCCCAAATCCCGCACCGGGATGGGCGCTGAAGTATGGCAGCAGGTGCAGGCAAAAATAAACCAGAAAAAACTTCCGTACCACCATTTTTTTACAGAATACCGAGGACACGCGACAAAACTGGCAAAAAACATCTGCAGCCAGGCCGCTCCCGGAGATTTTCTCACGGTCATTGGCGGAGACGGCACGATTCAGGAAGTGCTTACCGGAATCCCCTTCGATTCCCCGATATTTTTTGCCTACATTCCTGCCGGATCCGGAAATGACTTTGCCAGAGGTATGGAGATTCCAAAAAATCCGAAAGAAGCCCTGAAGCTGCTTCTCTCCCGCCCGAAACCGATCCCCATGGATGTGGGCACAATCCGGGCAGAAAATCGGACAGGCGCCTTCGGGATCAGCTGTGGAATGGGCTTCGACGCAGCTATCTGCCACGCGGCGCTCTCTTCCCGGATGAAAGCCGTACTCAACCGGATCCATATGGGAAAACTTACCTATGCCTTCCTCGCCGTCAGACTCTTATTTTCCTTCCGACCCTTCACCCTCTCCCTTACGCTGGACGGAAAAACGCAGACCTATGAAAAAGTATATTTTGCCGCCGTTATGAATCAGCCGTTCGAGGGCGGCGGCTTTTGCTTCTGTCCGGCAGCCCGCTCTGACGACGGTTTTCTCGATGTGATCCTGGTCCATAAGGTATCCAAGTTAAAGCTGCTGTTCTGCTTCCCCACCGCTCTTTTTGCCCGTCATACCGGAATAAAAGGAGTCACGATTTTCCGCTGCCGCAGGGCGGAACTCATTTCCAGCCACCCGGTTCCCATCCACCAGGACGGCGAATCCGCCGGTATCGGAAACCGTCTCACAGCAGACCTGCGGCCCCAGCAGCTTCCGGTTATCTCCTCCCGGAAACAGAGCGCGCGTCAGTTCTGACACATAAAAATTTGCAGGGCGCGCTCTTTTCCTCCTGCATCCATTTCATGAAACTTTTCTTAAGATATTTGCCAGCTTCTTGACAATCACCCTTTCTGTGCTATAATCCGATTATGCATTGTTGGATATTACATAATAATGGAAAGGAGTGATCTCTTGAAACTCTTCTTCAAGAAATATGGACACACTCTTCTGATTCCGCTGTACGGAATCTTTTATATGATCTGTTTTACTCTGCTGGAACGTTCTGTGATCAGCAACTACCACGTGATACACTCTCCGCTGGATGATATCATTCCTTTTTGCGAATATTTTGTTGTTCCCTATCTCCTGTGGTTTGCTTATATTGTACTGACCGTTCTTTATTTTGCGCTTTTTAACAACAGCCGTCAGGAATATTACAGACTTGCTGCAAATCTGGCCATCGGGATGACTTTGTTTTTAATTATTTCCTATATCTATCCCAATGGACTGAATCTTCGCCCGGAGGCTCTGGCCGACACCAATATTTTCACTCACCTGGTAAATTATGTGTACAGCCATGATACTCCCACTAATGTATTTCCCAGTATCCATGTTTTTAATTCCATTGCATGCTGCTGTGCGATTACAAACTGTCCCGGCCTGAAGAAAAAGCCTTTCGTGCGGTATGGTTCTGTGATTCTCACAATCTCAATCATACTGTCCACCATGTTTTTAAAACAGCATTCCGTATACGATGTATTCTGGGGAATCATGCTGTCACTGGCAACTTATGCAGTGATCTACCGACCCATTCCAATCCGGCAGCATGCCCACAGTCCCAAATATCACCGGATCTGAGTTTATCCGAATTTATGGCTGAATGAACCTTAATGCAATAGCAAAAGAAAAAGGGAGACTGCACCCAAAAGTGTATCTCCCTTTTTCTTTACTATTTAATATCTTCTTTTTTCACTGCTCTTATTACCTTTGCCGGTACCCCTGCCGCAATCATATTTTCCGGCACATCTCTTGTTACAACTGCTCCTGCCGCAATGATCGAACCATCACCAATCGTCACGCCCGGAAGAACCGTTACATTCGCTCCAAGCCATACATTCTTTCCAATGTGAATTGGCTGAAATATCATCCCCGCTCTTTTTTCAGGATCTTCCATATGGTTGATCGTTGCCAATACTGCATTATGTCCGATCAGCGTTCCATCACCGATATAAATGCCGCCCTGATCCTGAAACTTACATCCGGCATTAATAAATACATTTTTTCCCATATGAATATTTCGCCCACAGTCCGTAAAAAATGGAGGAAACATTCCAAAATTTTCATCTATTTTTTGTCCGGTAAGTTCTGACATAATCTGTATAATTTCTTCTTTTGTATGATATTTATTATTCAGTTCCATCGTTATTTTCAGGGCTCTTTGAGACAGTTCATGCATCACCAGATGTTCCTCACTTCCAGCCTCTACGAGATATCCCGGTTTCATCTTACTCAAATATTCCTCACATGTCATAATTGCCCAGCTCCATTTTCCGCATATATTGAGCCTCTATATGCAAATTATCTTTTTGTATAGATTAAATCTGTCATACCATTATACGACCGTACTTTTTTCAACCTCAGCTTAATTTCATGGTCAGCCTTTTCAAAAAGCCGAATACCGGAACCTAAAATCGTCGGAATCACAGTAATATAATAACAATCAATGACATCCTCTTTCACTAACTGCTGAATCAGGTTCGCACCGCCACAGATCCATATACAAAACTTCTAATTAAATCCGTAAATTCTCTGCACCAGCTTATACAGTTCCACCGAAACCGTCCTGCCGCTCTTTCCTGGCAGATATACCAGTCTTCCCAGCATGGATTTGCGCAGCGTCCTGTAATTCTTCGGAGATTTTTCTTTCAGATAAGCCCAGAGTTCTTCTTTCTTCTGAAAATTCTCTTCCGTCCCCGAACGCAGTGCCAGAATAGAAGTCACCGTATTGATAATGCTCAGGCTGTGAAGCATATATTCCTTCTGTCTCTTGTGAAGCCCCTTTTGCTCTGCCATGCAGTCGATCATCATCTTATTGACCCTCAGCTGCTGATCCAGCCTTCCGATCATAACAGTCTCATTCACCGACTGATCTGCCCGTCCAATGTAATAACGGTACAGGTTCACATTCAGATAATACATGGTGCGCACCCGGGGGAAGGGAACAAAAGCCACCAGATTGTCCACATAAAACGTATGCTCGGGAAGTTTCAATCCACACTCCCGAAGAAGTTCCGTTCTGTAGATCAGCGAATGCATCAGAAGATAGTGGCTCTTTCCCAGTGATTTGGCCTCATCCCAGGTGAAGATCCTCCCCTGGGGAAGGGCTTTCGTATACTTCATTACCCGCTTGTGCTCAGCGCCTTCTTTCTCATAAACGTAATTGCTGATCATCATATCCAGCGTCTCCGGCCCGCCGGCTGCCTCTTTAAGCGCTGCCAGAACCCGGCGGTAAGCCTCCTCGTTGAGCCAGTCATCACTGTCCACCACCTTAAAATAAAGCCCTGTGGCATTAGCCAGGCCGGTATTTACCGCACCGCCATGCCCCTTATTTTCCTGGTGGATCGCCCGCACGATCGTGGGATACGCTTTCGCATACCGATCCGCAATCCCGGCCGTATCATCCTTGGTGGAACCGTCATTTACAATCAGGATCTCCACGTCTTCCCCGCCGATCAGCAGCGACTCGATACATTTCTCCATATAAGATGCTGAATTATAGCACGGCACCGTAATCGTCAGCAGTTTCATAGTCCTTCCTCCTAATGTTCATCCTTATACTTATCCTGTCCCAGACGCAGCTGCAGTTCCCGGGCATACGCCCCGAAAGCTGCCGGAACCGGGTATTTTTCTTCCGCAGTTTTTATCTCCACAAACATCTGATCCTTCTCCTGTTCCGCTTCCAGCGAGGCCACCTGGATCAGATATCCGATCATCTGCCATTCCACATGGGAAAAAATATGTTTTGACTCTCCCAGAGGAGTAATGCGAAGAGGAACCAGTCCGCTCTTCTCCACCCGGGCAAGGCTCTCCTCCCGGGAGAGATGACCGCTCCAGTTGGGAAATTCATACAGTCCGGCCAGCAGTCCCTTCTTCGGGCGCTTCCGGATGGCAACCCTCTCCCCGTCCCGTATGACAAGGACTGTGCGCTTCTCTGTCCGTCTTGCCTTTGCCCTGCTCTTTACCGGGAATTCTTCCACTCTCCCGTCAGCCCTTGCCCTGCAGCAGAAAGCAAGGGGACATTCCCCGCAGCGCGGTGCCCCGTTGGGAAGGCAGACCGTCGCTCCCAGCTCCATCAGCGCCTGATTCATATCTCCGGGGGCATCTTCAGGCATAACCGCTGCCAGGTCTTCTTCTACCCGCCTTCTCACGCTCTGTTTCATAATATCCCCGTCATCTTCCCGGATCCTTGCCATCACCCGAAGAACATTTCCGTCCACAGCCGGCACCGGAAGATCAAAGGCGATCGATGCGATGGCTCCCGCTGTATAACTTCCAATTCCCGGAAGACTCTTCAGTTGTTCATAATCCGCCGGAAGATGACCTCCATACGTTTCCTTCAGGATCACAGCCGCCTTCTGCATATTTCTGACCCGATTATAATAACCCAGTCCCTCCCACAGCTTCAGAAGCTTCTCCTCCGGACAGTCTGCCAGATCTTCTACCTGGGGGAGTGCCCCCGTAAACCGCTCAAAATATGGTCTTACCGCTTCCACCCTGGTCTGCTGCAGCATAATTTCCGATACCCAGATGTAATACGGATTCTTCTGCTCCCTCCAGGGCAGTTTTCTGTGTCCCCGGCGATACCATTCCACCAGAGGACGCACAATTTCTTCTGTCATTTTACTCCTCATATCTGTCAAAATCAACCGGCAGCCGCTGATCCAGACGAATCTCATCCGGGCTCACCAGACAGTCAAAGGCCAGTACCTGCACACCCGCACAGGCGATCCTGGCCAGTTCTTCCCCAAATTCCGGCTGACGGATCCAGTTTGCCTGCACCTTCCGGATTCCCTTCATCTGAACCACAAAGATCAGATAAGCTTCATACCCCTCTTCCAGGCAGGCTGCCAGTTCCCGCATATGTTTCAGCCCTCTCAAGGTAGGCGCATCCGGAAAACGGGCGGTCCCGCCCTCGTCGAGCGTCACGCCTTTCACTTCGAGAAATGCCCTGCGCTCCCCATCTTCCACATAAAAATCAAAGCGGGAATCCCGATACGTCTTTTCTGCCCGGATCCTGGCCATTCGTGAAAAAAGATTCCCCCCGCTCAGCCATTCCTGCACCACCCGGTTTGGAATCTGAGAATCCAGATTAATGATCCTTCCGCTCTTCTGTTCCACCGCGATCAGATCATACTTTGTTTTCCGTCCGGGCG
>URYM01000073.1 GCA_900552095.1 uncultured Blautia sp.
CTCGTGGGCTCGGAGATGTGTATAAGAGACAGTTCAGAGCCTGCTGCTTTTCCTGAGCGATCTGGCCTCCGGGGCGGGTCTGCATGAGAGAGCCGGGAAACTGGCAGAGGCAGCCAGGACTTCTGCAGAACTTTTTGAATTGTGGGAGTATAACCGGTATCTGGCTCCTCTCCAGGCAGCGCTGGCAAGAAAAGACAAAGAAGAGAGCATTCATCTTCTGGCACAGCTGCTTCGGACTGTTGAGGTTCCCTGGAACTTGAAGGATTCTGTGTTCTATGACAGGATTTCTGCCAAAGATTCAGCCGGAATGGGGGAAAAGATGATGCCGGTGCTTCTGAGGAGTCTGGAAAACAGTCCGGAATACGAGTTTTTAAGGGAAGAGGAGGGGTTCCGGGAACTGCTGAAGATTAGAAAATAGCTGTTGACAATTCGTCAGTATTTGTTATAATCATCATTAGGATAGTCATTGCGAAGAGCGAGCTAAACCTGTTTATTGCTTCAAGGGATTACAGTATCTTTTTTGAAGGGATAAGCAGGTTTTTTTATTTCACAGGAAATTTACCGGGAGTTTATCCGGGGAAAGAGGGGAATACTCTTAAGGAGAAAGGGAGGAGGGGGATTCAGTGGTTATTGCCCAGGTACTTAATAACAATGTGGTGATCGTAAAGGATGCAGACGGCATGGAACGGGTAATCTGCGGAAAAGGGATTGCATTTAAGAAAAAGCCGGGAGACGAGGTCAATGAGTCTGCGGTCAACAAAGTATTCGTGATTCAGGATGAGATCCAGAATCAGCGCTTCCGGGAACTGGTGGCGGAGATCCCGCTGGAGCATCTTCAGCTGGCTACGGAGATTCTTGATATGATCAAGACGGAGCTGGGGAAAAAGCTGAATGACTCCATATACATTTCCCTGAGCGATCACATTTATACGGCGATTCAGCGCTATCTGGAAGGTACTACTATCCGCAATTCCATGCTTTGGGATATTAAGCGCTTCTATGAGGAAGAGTTCCGCCTGGGGAAAAAGGCGCTGGACATGATACGGGAGCGGTTCAAAGTGGATCTGCCGGAGGATGAGGCGGCGGCGATTGCCCTGCATATCGTCAATGCGGAGATGGATGAGAGTGACCTTACACAGACGATGAAGGTTACGAAGATCATGCAGGAGATCAGCAATATTGTGAAATACTATTTTTCGGTGGAATTTGACACCGATTCGGTCTATTATTACCGCTTCATTACCCATCTGAAATTTTTTGCCCAGAGGCTGGTTCAGGGGAAAACGTATAATGGCGGAGAGGATGATTTTCTGGATGTGGTCCGGAGAAAGTATGCGACTTCCTATAAATGTGTGGAGAAGATTGCGGATTTTATTAACCGCAAGTATGATTATGTGCTTTCCGATGAGGAAAAGCTGTATCTGACGATCCATATCGAACGGATCATTTACAAAACCGAAAAATAAACGGTAACTGCATTGAAAAATGTTTTTATAAAGTTACAAAGGTCTGTATCAGGATGGTAACATTAAGTTGGCTAAACCTTCAGAAGAACAAGTAAACAAATACTTAAAAATGGAGGAAAACAAATGGGTAAGTACACAAACCTGGCGTCCGACATTATTAAAAATGTGGGCGGAAAAGACAATGTGATCAGTTTGAGACACTGTGTCACAAGACTGAGATTCAGACTGGCAGATGAATCTGTCGCCAATGACAGCGTAATTAAAAACATGGATGGCGTAGTAACGGTAATGAAGGCTGCGGGCGAATACATGGTAGTTATCGGTGAACATGTGGCTGACGTATACACGGAAGTGTGCAGCCAGCTGGGGCTGGAAGCTTATGCCTCTGTCAATGACAGCAGCAAAGAGCCAAAAAAGAAACAGAATATCCTGGACCGGGCGCTGAAAGTAATTATGGGAGGAATGGGGCCGACCCTTCATCTTCTGTGTGCCTGTGGTATTATCAAGGGGCTGACGGTACTTCTGACTTTTGCAGGGCTTTCTACAGAGTCCGGAATTTATATGCTTCTCAATGCAGCGGGAGACTGCTTCTTCTACTTCCTGCCGCTGATCCTGGGCTACAATCTGGCAAAGAAGTTTGAGATTGATCCGTTTTTTGGAACAATTTTGGCAGCAGCCATGTGTTATCCCACGATTCAGAATGTGGACATTGAGATTTTCGGTCATGTGACCAATACGTCTTACGTATCCACTTTCCTGCCGGTTCTCTTCGGTCTTCTGATCGCGGCGCCGATTTATAAGTGGTTTAATAAAATTATGCCCAGTATGATCAAAGGCTTCATGACTCCGCTCCTGACCCTTCTGATCACTTTCCCGCTGACCTTCCTGATCGTGGGACCGCTGGCGAATATGATCGGTACCGGTTTAAATACCGCAATGATTTACGTGTTTGGATTCTCACCGCTTCTGGCCGGCATTATTCTGGGCGGTCTGTGGCAGGTATTTGTACTTTTCGGTATCCACGGTGTACTTACCGTGGTGGCATTTATGGATCTGCTTCAGGGAAATCCCAGCCAGATTCTGGCATTCTCCTACGGCGCTTCTTTTGCGACCTGTGGTGTAGTGCTGGCAATTCTTCTGAAAACAAAGAGCAGAAAGTTAAAAGAGCTGGCACTTCCCTCCTTTATCTCTGCAATTTTTGGTGTAACGGAGCCGGCGACATACGGTATCACCATGCCCCGTAAGAAAATGTTCGCTCTCTGCTGTGTGGGCGGCGCAGCCAGCGGTGTGGTAGTAGCCCTGGCGAATCTGTCCATGGAGACTTATGCGGGAATGGGCATTATCGGTCTTCTCGGCTTTATCAATCCGGAAGCTCCCAATTTCGTCGGTATTGTTCTGATGGCTGTTATTCCCTTTGTGGTCTCTCTCGCTCTTGGTCTGGTTATGTATAAAGATTCTGATTATGAGGATCTGAATGCGGAGCTGGAAGGAGGAAGCAGGGATTCAGTGGAGAAAAAAGAAAACAGTAAAAAACTGGTAAGCCAGACAGCGCTTGCCATGCCGGCAGACGGAAAAGTAGAGGCATTAAGTACTTCCAGTGACGAGGCATTTTCCAGTGAGATCTTGGGAAAAGGCTGCCTGATCCTACCGGAAAATGGAAATGTGTATGCGCCCTGTGATGGTGTGGTGAGAACGCTGTTCCCCACGAAGCATGCCATCGGACTGGCCAGTGACAGCGGCTGTGAAGTACTGCTTCACATCGGCATCAACACGGTTTCCCTGGAGGGACGATATTTTGAAGCCCATGTAAAGCAGGGTGATCAGGTAAAGAAAGGCCAGCTTCTGATTACCTTTGATAAAGAGAAGATTGAAAAAGAAGGATATAACTGCGAGATCCCCATGCTGATCACCAATTCAGATGATTATCTGGACATTGTGGAACTGGATCACGGACATCATAAGCATGGAGAAGAAGTTCTGCGTGCAGTGCGTTAAGGAGAAAACTTAGAGTAACAAAAAAGGAGCATGGAATGCATGCGCCTTGATATGTTTAAGAAGGTGAAGCGAATGAAGACGATTTACAGAAATGGAACAATTCTTACAATGAATGAGGAGGCGCTTTATGCGCAGGCGCTGTGGGAGGAAGACGGAAGAATCGGAGGCCTGGGAAGCGAGGAAGAGATCCTGGCGATGAAAGCACCGGGAGACCGGGTGGTTGATCTGGAAGGCCACACGATGCTGCCTGCATTTATTGACGCACACTCTCATTTTGTGGGGGCGGCTAATGCGCTGCGCCAGTGCAGTCTGTCGTCGGCGGAAAGTTTTGCTGAGATCGTGGAGCTTCTGCAAGCCTTTATCTCAGAAAACAGGCTGGAAAAAGGGACCTGGGTAGTGGGATGCAATTATGACCACAATTTTCTGAAGGAAGAGCGCCATCCGGACCGTTATGTACTGGATCAGGTGGGTGAGGGTTATCCGGTTCTGATCGTACATGCTTCTTCCCATATGGGAGTCGCCAATTCACTGGCACTGGAACTTCTGGGAGTGGATGAAAAGTCCGAAGATACGGCGGGCGGCCGATACGGCAGAGTGGAGGGAACTACCCTTCCCAATGGATATATGGAAGAAAAAGTCTTTCTGGATTTTCAGAGCAGGCTGCCGAAATTTTCTTTTGAGGAATTGCTGGGGCTGATTGTAAAAGTACAGGATTATTATGCCAGTTATGGAATTGCCACAGTGCAGGACGGAATGGTGGGGAAACCGCTTTTTCAGCTTCTTGACTATGCGGCAAAGCAGAATCTGCTCAGGCTGGATGTGGTGGGATTTGCAGATCTTATTCATGATGCGGATCTTCTGGACGAGAATTCTCAGTATAAAAATGTTTATCAGAATCATCTGAAGATGGGCGGCTATAAAGTATTTCTGGACGGTTCGCCCCAGGGAAAGACCGCCTGGATGAGTAGCCCTTACGAGGGAGAAGCGGAATACTGCGGCTATCCCATGTTAAAGGATGAAGAATTAGAGGAACTCATCGGTCTGTCCGTGGATAGAGGGCAGCAGCTGCTGGCGCACTGTAACGGGGATGCAGCTGCAGAGCAGTATATTTCCCAGTTTGAAAAGGTGATGGAAGAAAAAGGAATCCGGGAGACGAAGCGGCCGGTGATGGTACATGCACAGCTGGTGCGGAAAGATCAACTGCAGCGCATGGCCGACATGGGGATGATCCCCAGCTTTTTTGTGGATCATACGTATTTCTGGGGAGATATCCACCTGAAAAATTTCGGCTCGGAGCGGGGAAGCCATATCTCTCCGGTCAGGGATGCGCTGGATCTGGGCATGAAGGCAACATTTCATCAGGATACACCGGTGATCCCTCCGGATATGATGCGGACTGTTTCAAGCGCGGTGAACAGGATTTCCCGGGGCGGTCAGGTGATCGGAGCGGAGGAGAGGATCTCTGTTTTAGAGGCGCTCAGGGCAGTGACCATAAATGCAGCGCGTCAGTATTTTGAGGAAGAGGAAAAAGGAAGTCTGGAGCCGGGCAAAAGAGCAGATTTTGCAGTGCTGGAGAAGAATCCGCTTTTGGTGCCGCAGGAAGAGCTCACCGGGATCCGGGTGCTTGAGACGATAAAAGACGGAAAAACAATTTACAGAAGAAAGTGAGAGAGAAAATGGAGAGAGAATTTTTGTGGGGAGGAGCGATCAGCGCTTCTCAGGCAGAAGGAAGATTTGGCCGTGCGCCGATTGGAAGTGATTTCCGGCTTCCCAAGGGAAGGACAGAAGGGGAAGGACTGACCGTGGTGGGCTGTGATTTTTATCATCATTACAGGGAGGATATTGCCCTGTTTGCGGAAATGGGCTTTAAGTGTCTGCGCTTTTCGATTTCCTGGGCCAGAATCTTTCCGGATAACGATATGACGCCCAGCGAGGAAGGGCTGAAATTTTATGATGACGTGCTGGACGAACTGCACAGATACGGGATTGAGCCGGTGGTAACGCTGCTGCACTATGATATGCCTTTCCGTCTGGCAAAGGAGTATAATGGTTTTCTGAGCAGATATGTGGTGGACTGCTTCACCAGGTTTGTAGATGTGGTGACGGAGCGGTATGCGGACAAAGTAAAATATTGGCTGACTTTAAATGAGATCAATACGATCCATTTTTCCTGCACCACACTGGGATGCATGAAGAGAGAGGTGACGAAGGACGAATATGCACAGATCCTGTTTCATGCACTTTACGCCAGCGCTTACTGTGTGCAGGCGGTAAAGAGACATAACCAGGAGGCGCAGGCCGGTATGATGTTCGGTTACACGCCAAAGTATCCCAAGTCCTGTAATCCGGCTGATATCTGGAAAACCTTCAAGGAGGAGGAGAACGATTACGTATTCTCCGATGTGTGCGTAAACGGGGAATTTCCCTATTATGCAGTTCAGAAGGCCAGGGATGAGAGTATTCAGATTGAATATAAACCGGAGGATCTGGAAGTGATCCGCAGAGGGACGGTGGATTTCCTGTCAATCTCTTACTATATGAGTATGTGTATCAGTTCCAACAAGGATGAGGAGATCACCATTGGAAACATGTCCATGGGGGCCAAAAATCCTTATCTGAATATGACGGAATGGGGATGGCAGGTGGATCCGGAAGGACTTCGGATTGGCCTGAATAAATTGTATGACCGCTATAAACTGCCTCTTTTTGTGGTGGAAAACGGTCTCGGTGCGGTAGACCGGGTGGAAGAAGACGGTTCCATCCATGATCCCTACCGGATCGCCTATTTAAGGGATCATATCCGGGAGATCAAACTGGCTGTGAAGGACGGTGTAGATGTAATGGGATATACACCCTGGGGCTGCATTGATCTGGTCAGCGGAAGTACGGTTCAGATGAGCAAACGATACGGTTTTATCTATGTAGACCGGGATGACGATGGAAATGGAACTCTGAAACGGATGAAAAAGGATTCCTTTGCATGGTATAAAGAAACGATTGCACAGAATGGAGAAAATTGTCTTGAATAACAACAGAGCAAAAGGGATGACCCTGGCTGTTTTAACGGCTGTGATGTGGGGAATTATGGGACTCTTTGTCCGGGGACTGACGGCGCAGGGATTTTCCAGCATGGAGATCTCTTTCTTCCGATGCTTTATCGCCGGAGCGGCATATTTTCTGTATCAGGCGGTGAGAAATCCCGGGATGCTCAAGATTGATCTGAAGGGGCTTCTGATCTGTCTGCTCTACGGAGCGGCGGCGTACAGCGTAAGCTTTGTCAGCTATACAGTGGCAGTTTCCCGCATTCCAGTGGGCGTGGCGACAGTTCTGATGTTTATGAGTCCGATCTGGGTAGCTATTTTAGGTCAGCTTCTCTTTAAAGAGAAGCTGGATAAGATAACCGGGATCACCATTTTGCTCTGCCTTGCGGGCGCAGTGATGGTATCTGATGTGCTACAGGGGAGTTTTGACCTGGACGGGATCGGGATCCTGGCTGGTATTATCAACGGTATGGGTGTGGCGCTGCAGGTGACGCTGCCTAAGTTTTTTGCCAGGGATTATGAGAGGGATACGATTCTGGTATACGGTTTTTTGGGAGCGGCGCTTGTGCTCAGCTTTGGAGTGGATTTCCCCCATTTGATATCTGTTATAACAGATGCCCCTGTGGCAGACACGATATGCAACCTTTTTGGAATCGGCATTTTGTGTACCATGGTCGCCAATGTATCCTGTGTGAAGGCGACACAGTATATTACAGTTACGACTACCAGCATACTTTCGGCTTTGGAAGTTGTGGTGGGAACCGCGGTGGGATTTTTGGTTTTTCATGAGAGTCTGACGGCAGTTCAGATCATAGGAGCTGTCATCATTGTGGCCGGTTCCGTGGGATCTGAGGTGCTGAAGGCGAATCTGCAGAAAGGATAACAGGATTTCTCCTTGCGGTTTTCTGGAGCCGGTGTTATACTGATCTGGTAGATTTTTGAAAAAAGAATAAGAAGCAGCTGGTGCTGCGGGAAACTGCGGAGAATAGGGAAACAGGTGAAAGGCCTGTGCGATCTCGTCACTGTATACAGGAGCGGACTGCCATGAAGTCACTGAGCAATCGGGAAGGCGGCGGTGTGCGTAAAAAACTGTGAGCCAGGAGACCTGCCAGCTGTGGTACGGGATAATATTCCAGATCACGAGGTTTGATTGTACCGAAAAATAGACCAGATGGGGCGACTCATCTTTTTCCGGCATGCTCCGGCGCGTTTGAAGGCGGCGCCGCAGATTATACAGTCAAAAAGTGGATTGTATGTTCTGCGGTGTTTTTTTATCCCAATCTTAGGATCTGAAAATCTGCAGAAAACAGGAAAGGGAGAAAAAAGATGAAGAAACGGATCGCAATGCTTCTGTGTGCAGCAGCGGTATCTGCATCTCTGATAACAGGATGCGGAGATCACTCTGCGGACAAGAGCGCAGCAAAGCAGGAGGCAGGAGAAGAGAAGGGGACAGATCAGGAGGCGGCAGATAAAACGGCAGCGCTGATCGACGCTATTTATGTGCAGGAGTGGACAGATAAGACAGACGAGCAGTGTGCGGAGGCTGTCTCTTATACACATCTCCGAGCC
>URYM01000074.1 GCA_900552095.1 uncultured Blautia sp.
TACACGCGTAAGATCGTCGGCAGCGTCAGATGTGTATAAGAGACAGTGGTTCAGGAGCTGGTTGACGGCGGTACTTTCCTGCTGAACTGTCCGTGGGATATGGAAGGCCTGGAGAAACATCTGCCGGGTCAGGTGAAAGCGTTCATCGCAAATCACAACATTAAATTCTACGTGATCGACGGTGTGAAGATCGGTATCGAGACCGGTATGGGACCGACCCGTATCAATACGATCCTCCAGTCTGCATTCTTCAAACTGGCTGACATCATTCCGGAGACTCAGGCAATCGAACTGATGAAGGCAGCTGCAAAGGCAACTTACGGACGTAAGGGTGACGATGTGGTTCAGAAGAACTGGGCAGCGATCGAAGCCGGCGCTAAGCAGGTAGTTGAGATTCAGGTTCCGGAGAGCTGGAAAGACGCAGCTGATGAAGGACTGGATATGACTCATGCATCCAAGGGACGCCAGGATGCGGTTGATTTTGTTAACAACGTGCAGAGCAAAGTTTCCGCTCAGGAAGGTAACTCCCTGCCGGTATCTGCATTCAAAGACTATGTAGACGGTACGACTCCCTCCGGAACTTCCGCTTATGAGAAACGTGGTATCGCTGTTAATATCCCGGTTTGGAATCCGGAAAACTGTATTCAGTGTAACCGCTGTGCATACGTTTGTCCTCACGCTGTTATCCGTCCGATCGCTCTGACAGAGGAAGAGGCAGCAAATGCACCGGAAGGAACACAGACCCTGCCGCTGACCGGTATGGCTGATTACAAATTCTCCATCGCAGTATCCGCTCTGGATTGTACCGGATGTGGTTCCTGTGCAAATGTCTGCCCGGGCAAGAAGGGTGCAAAGGCACTGGCTATGGAGAATATGGAAGCAAACCTGGCTTCTCAGAAGTTCTTCGATTATGCAGTAGAACTGCCGGAGAAGACAGATGTAGTTGCCAAATTCAAAGAGGCTACCGTTAAGGGAAGCCAGTTTAAGAAACCGCTGCTCGAGTTCTCCGGCGCATGTGCAGGCTGCGGCGAGACTCCGTATGCAAAACTGATTACCCAGCTGTTTGGTGACAGAATGTACATCGCCAATGCTACCGGATGTTCCTCCATCTGGGGTAACTCCAGCCCGTCCACTCCTTACACGGTAAATGCTAAGGGACAGGGACCGGCATGGTGTAACTCTCTGTTCGAGGATAACGCAGAGTTCGGATACGGTATGCTGCTGGCTCAGAACGCACTGCGTGACGGCCTGAAAGCAAAGGTTGAGTCCGTACTGGCTGCAGAAGAGTCCAGCGCAGAAGTGAAAGCTGCCTGCCAGGAATATCTGGACAGCTACGGTGTAGGCGCTGCCAACGGAACTGCTACTGAGAAACTGGTTGCAGCTCTGGAAGGAATCGACTGCCCGGTTTGCCAGGATATTGTGAAGAACAAAGACTTCCTGGCTAAGAAATCTCAGTGGGTATTCGGTGGTGACGGATGGGCATACGATATCGGATTTGGCGGTGTAGACCATGTTCTGGCATCCGGACAGGATATCAACGTTATGGTATTTGATACCGAGGTTTATTCCAATACCGGCGGACAGTCCTCCAAGGCTACCCCGACCGGAGCGATCGCTCAGTTCGCAGCAGGCGGAAAAGAAGTGAAGAAGAAAGACCTGGCTTCCATCGCTATGTCTTACGGCTATGTATACGTAGCTCAGATTTCCATGGGTGCAGACTTTAACCAGACTGTAAAAGCTCTGGCAGAGGCTGAGGCATATCCGGGACCGTCCCTGATCATCGCTTACGCTCCCTGTATCAACCATGGTATCAAGAAGGGTATGTCCAAGGCTCAGACCGAGGAAGAACTGGCAGTTAAGTGCGGATACTGGCACAACTTCCGCTTCAACCCGGCTGCAGATAATAAGTTCACGCTGGATTCCAAAGCTCCCAGTGGAGATTACCAGGAGTTCCTGGACGGAGAGGTACGTTACAATTCTCTGAAACGTGCAAATCCGGAGAAGGCTGCAAGACTGTTCGCTAAGAATGAGGCTGAGGCAAAAGAAAGATATGCATACCTGAACAAGCTGGTTACTCTGTACGGAAACGAGGAGTAAGGACTGTTTCAGGAAACAGATAAAACAGAAATGGCAGCTGCCCTGTGCAGCTGTCATTTTTGTGCAATAAGCCAGAAAACCGGAGGAAATTCTTGTGGATTAAATGGGTTTTCCAGGGTTTGGGAGTTATGGTATAATAAAAGCAGAATTCAGGCGGCACAAAGCCGCCTGTCTCTGCGGAGGCGGAGAATGGCATAACTTTTGTAAAAAACGGGAAACCTATAAGAAATGTGAGATCAGGAGTGAAAAAATGAAGAAGATGAAAAAACAGCTCAGCATGCTGCTTGCGGTTCTGCTTATACTGACCGTTTTTCCCTGCCGGGTGTCAGCGGAGGAGCCGGATGCAAAATGGATCGATGGAGCTTTGCTGAACAGTTTCGGAGAAGAGGGGGGATGGATGAGAGATGGAAACGGGAATTATCTGTATCTGCGCCCCATGGAACCGGCTGCGGTGCTGGCTGTCCCGAACATTTTGCAGAATCCGGAACTTCCCACAGGGTGTGAATCCGTAGCCCTTACCATGCTCCTTCATTACTGGGGATATGATACGCTGGGAAAGACGGAGATCGCAGATCATTATCTTTCTTATGATACAACTAATTTTGTCTCCAGTTTTGTGGGAGATCCGCACACAGAGAACGGGGCCGGAGTCTTTGCTCCCGGGCTTACTGCGGCGGCGAATCGTTTTCTGCAGGCGAAAGGGGACAGACGGGTTGCGAGAGACCTGACGGGGGTTTCCATGGAAGGTCTTCTGACCTATCTTTCCCTGGGGGATCCGGTGGTCGTGTGGAATACCATTGATATGATGGAACCTGGCGGGGTAAATGCCCATTACTATTATGAAGGAAGAACCTATAATTTTTATCGGGAAGAGCACTGTATGGTGCTTTGCGGTTATGACCTGAACCAGAATCAGGTATTGGTGAGTGATCCCCAGGCCGGTCTGATCTGGAGAGATCTGTCTGCTTTTGAGCGCATTTATGAACAGATGGGGAGAAATGCAATGACGATTCAGGAGATACCGGCGGATTACCAGAATTTTGTTTCTCTTTTAAGAGGGTAAAACAGCGGAGGAAAACAGAAAAGGAGTGAGAAGATGCAGATACCTCAGGAATACGAAGTATTACAGCGGGAAAAAATAGGTGATATTCAGTCGGAGGGATGGCTGCTCCGCCATAAAAAGAGCGGAGCCAGAGTATTGCTTCTGGCAAATCAGGATGAGAATAAGGTGTTTCATATCACCTTTCGCACCCCGCCCTCAGACAGTACGGGAGTGGCTCATATTCTGGAGCACAGCGTTTTGTGCGGGTCTGAAAAGTTTCCGCTGAAAGATCCTTTTGTGGAACTGGTAAAAGGGTCTTTGAATACATTTTTAAATGCAATGACCTATCCGGACAAGACCATGTATCCGGTGGCCAGCTGTAATGACCGGGATTTTCAGAACCTGATCCATGTCTATATGGACGCGGTTTTTTATCCGAATATTTATAAGCAGGAGGAAATCTTCCGGCAGGAGGGCTGGAACTATCAGCTGGAGACGGAGCAGGATCCTCTGAAATATAATGGGGTAGTTTACAATGAGATGAAGGGAGTGTTCTCTTCGGCGGAGGAACTTCTGGAGCGCCGGATCTTTGACACTCTTTTCCCGGACACTGCATACGGAGTGGAATCCGGAGGAGATCCGGAATATATTCCGGATCTGACGTACGAGCAGTTTCTGGATTTCCACCGCAGGTATTATCATCCTTCCAACAGCTATATTTATCTGTATGGCGATATGGATATGGAGGAAAAACTGATCTGGATGGACCGGGAATATCTGAGCCGTTTTTCGGTTCAGAAAACGGATTCCGCGATCCGTCTGCAGAAACCATTCAAAGAGCGGGTAGAAAAGATCATCGAATATCCGGTAGGGGAGCAGGAGGATGTGGAAGAAAATACATATTTAACCTGCAGTATGGTGACCGGAGATGGTCTGGATGTGGAGAAAGGGATTGCTTTTCAGGTGCTGGAGTATGCCCTTCTGGATGCGCCGGGAGCGCCGCTGAAGCAGGCTCTGCTGGATGCCGGACTGGGAAAAGATGTGATCGGCTCTTATGAAGATGGAATTTATCAGCCGTTCTTTACTATTATGGCAAAAAATGCCAGAATTGAGGACAAGGACCGTTTTGCGGCGGTGATTGAGGAACAGCTGCGGAAACTGGCGGAAGAGGGGATTGATAAGAAAGCGCTGAAAGCCGGGATCAATTATTTTGAATTCCGTTTTCGGGAGGCGGATTATTCTTCCTATCCCAAGGGACTGATGTACGGGATTGATGTGATGGACAGCTGGCTGTATGATGAGGATGCGCCTTTTGCATATCTAAAACAGCTGGATCATTATGAGAGCCTGAAGAAAAAAGCAGAGGGAAATTATTTTGAGATGCTGATCCGTGACTGCCTTCTGGATAATCCCCACAGCGCACTGGTCGCAGCCGTTCCCAGGAGAGGACTGGCGGCAGAGCAGGAGCGCAGGCTGGAAGAAAAACTGGCCGGGAAGAAAGAGTCCATGAGCGGCAGTGAACTGGCGGAGATGGTGAAGAAAACAAAGGCGCTGACGGCATACCAGGAGGCAGAGGATTCTGCGGAGGCAATTGCCAGCATTCCCCGGCTGTCCAGATCCGATATCCGGCGGGAAGCGGTGAAGCTCTGCAATGAGGAGCGCAGTCTGGCCGAAGTTCCGGTGGTATTTCATGATCTCTATACCAATGGGATCGCATATTTGAATTTGCTTTTTGATACGGCGCAGATACCGGATGAGCTGGTGCCTTATCTGGGACTTTTGAAATCTGTGCTGGGATATGTAGATACGGAGCACTATACGTATGGGGAACTTTTCCATGAGATCCACGCAAATTCCGGCGGGGTATACTGCGGTCTGCACGTGTTTGAGCAGGAAGAGAAAGGCTGCCGTATGTTCTTTGGCGTGAAGGCCAAATGTCTGTATTCCCAGTTGGAGTTTGTGTTCCGGATGATCCGGGAAATGCTCTGTACTTCAAAGGTGAGAGATGAGAAGCGTATGCGTGAGATCCTGGCCCGCCAGAGATCCCGTCTGGAAGTAAGCCTGGCGGATAATGGCCATGTGACAGCCATGTCCCGCTCTTCCGCATATTTTTCTCCTACTTTTGCTTTTCAGGACAGGACATCAGGGATTGATTATTATTGGTTTGCGGCAGATCTGGAACAGCATTTTGATGAGAAGAAGGAAGAAATCTTTGACAGTCTGGAACGTCTGATCCGGATGATCTTCAGACCGGAAAATCTGCTGGTGAGCTTTACGGCAGATGAGTCCGGATATGAAAAACTCTCCTCACCCCTTACGCATTTGCAGGAAGTCCTTTTCCGGGATGAAGTAGAAAAGGGAAGCTTTTGTTTCCGGGCAGAGCAGAAAAATGAGGGATTCAAGACGGCCGGGCAGGTACAGTATGCGGCCGTCAGCGGCAATTACCGGGAAGCAGGATTTGATTATACGGGAGCATTCCGGATCCTGAAGGTACTCTTTAATTATGAATATCTCTGGACCAATATTCGCGTAAAGGGCGGAGCTTATGGCTGCATGAGCGGATTCCGGAGAAACGGGGACAGTTATCTGGTATCCTATCGGGATCCCAATCTGGCTAAGACGCTGGAAGTATATCGGGGTGCGGCAGAATATCTGAGAAATTATCAGGCTGACGAGGAAGAGATGACGAAATATGTGATCGGAACGATCAGTGATATGGATGTTCCGCTGACTCCCTCGGGAAGGGGCAGTATGTCGATGACTGCTTATCTGTGCGGAGTGACGCAGGAAATGCTGCAGAGGGAGAGAGATCAGGTGCTGAATGCTTCTGTGGAGGAGATTCGGGCTCTGGCAGATCCCATAGAGGCTGTGGTTGCTCAGAACAATCTCTGTGTGATCGGAAGCGAGAGTGCTGTGGAGGAAAACCGGGAACTGTTTGGCCAGGTGAAGACACTGGTAAGATAAAGGAGTATTATGGAAAGAGCATATAAATCAGGATTTGCAGCGATTATCGGACGCCCCAATGTGGGCAAGTCTACACTTATGAACCGGCTGATCGGACAGAAGATAGCGATTACTTCCAAGAAACCGCAGACGACCCGGAACCGCATTCAGACGGTTTATACCTGTGAACAGGGACAGATTATTTTTCAGGATACCCCGGGAATCCACAAAGCAAAGAACAAGCTGGGGGAATATATGGTCAATGTGGCGCAGAAAACCCTGGAAGATGTGGATGTGATCCTGTGGCTGGTGGAAGCCTCCACTTATATAGGGCCGGGGGAAAAGTACATTGCAGAGCAGCTGGAGAAGACGAAAAAACCGGTGATTCTGGTGATTAATAAAGTAGATACGATCAAGAAGGAAGAGATTCTGGCGGTAATTGATGCGTACCGGAAGCTGTATGATTTCCGGGAGATTGTGCCCACCTCAGCACTGCGGGGACAGAATATGGAGGATCTGATTGATACGATTTTTCGCTATCTTCCGGAAGGCCCCCAGTTTTATGACGAGGATACAGTGACGGATCAGCCTCAGAGACAGATTGTGGCTGAGATCATCCGGGAAAAGGCGCTCCATGCGCTGGACGAAGAGATTCCCCATGGGATCGCTGTGACGATAGAACGGATGAGAGAGAGGAAAAGAGGAAATATCTGCGATATTGAGGCGACAATTATCTGTGAGAGAGATTCCCACAAAGGAATTATCATCGGGAAGCAGGGAGCCATGCTGAAAAAGATCGGCACAAATGCGCGCTATGAGATTGAACAGATGCTGGAAGAACAGGTCAATTTAAAAATCTGGGTGAAGGTGCGCAAAGACTGGCGGGACAATGATATCCAGATGAAAAATTTTGGATACAATAAGAAGGAAATCTAGCGATGAGTGAGAAGACAACGGTGACCGGGGTGGTGCTTTTTGCCGCCCCGGTGGGGGAATCAGACAGAAGGGTTGTACTGCTGACGAGAGAGAGGGGAAAGATCACAGCTTTTGCCCGGGGCGCCCGCAGGCAGAACAGCCCGCTTCTGGCTGCCACGAATCCCTTTGTCTTTGGCTATTTCCAGTTCTATGAAGGACGCACGGCATATAATCTGGTGCAGGCGAATGTGAGGAATTACTTTACGGAGCTGGCGGCAGAACTGCCAGGCGTCTATTATGGTTTCTATTTTCTGGAATTCGCAGACTATTATACAAGAGAGGGAAATGAAGAGGGCGATATGGTGAATCTGCTGTATGTGTCCTTAAAGAGCCTTCTGAATCCCAGCTTTTCTCCGGTGCTGGTGCGCCGGATCTATGAATGGAAAGCGATGGTGATCAACGGGGAGTATCCGCAGCTGTTCGGGTGCGCTTCCTGTGGAACAAAAGAGAATCTGACGGGACTTAGTTTTCACCGGGGCGGCGTTCTCTGCAGCACCTGTTCGGAGAAAGAGCGGGGAGTGCAGAGAATATCGGAGTCAGCCCTCTACACGCTGCAGTATATTACGGCCTCCCCGGTGGAAAAGCTCTTCCGCTTTACGGTGACTCCCGAGGTGCTGGAGGAAGTGGATCATCTGGTGGGAGCCTGTGTGAAAAATTATATTGACCGGCCCTTCAGAAGTCTGGAAATTTTAGAACGGATGATTTAAAATGGATCCCGGCAGTTGAAAAGGGGCGGGAAAAATAGTATAATATGAAAGATTATATGCAGGAGGAAAAACCATGAAGAGATACAGGGCATTCCTGGGACTGCTCCTGATGTTTCTTCTGGCGGGCTGCGGGGCGATCGAGTATGCTGATGTGACTACGCTGGAAGTGGGAAACAGAGGAAATGTAGTTCAGATGGTGGTGGAGCCTTTTGACGGGAAGGAAGAGGAGAAGAAGGATTTAAAATCCATGATTCAGAGTCTGTCTCTTATACACATCTGACGCTGCCGACGATCTTACGCGT
>URYM01000075.1 GCA_900552095.1 uncultured Blautia sp.
CTTTTCTGCAAGAAGGGATGCGGCCGGCCAAAAGCCGGAGCCAGAATCGTGATCAGAAAACCCGGATGGGTCTTATCCAGGAAAAAGCCTGCCGCGAAAACCGGCAGAAATCCTTCCAGCACAGTGAGCGCTGCCGCCAGAATATCTTTTTTCCGATCTCCTTTCAAAAAACGGGAAAAGATCACGCTCCCCGCCAGATAACCCACAATTCCAGAGATCACATAATTCATTTTTCTCCCTTCCTTTCTCTTCGTATCCCCTGCCCGTCAAAGGCCGGGATAAAACTCTCCTTTGCTGTTCCGCCCCTCTGCATAAAACCTCTCGTCACCCCGAGAGCAAGCGCATAGTCTACCACCTGCTCATACTCGTAGGATGTCACCTTCCGGTTCAGTTCCGGAAAAGCCGCCGCCTGGGGAAGCGGGGTGTACTGGCGCATCAGACTGAGGTAGATCCGATCTTGATAGCGCCGATACAGATAAGCGACTACCGCTTTGGAATCCTCTTTCTGCCCCGGCAGAACCAGATGACGGGCGATCACGCCCCGCAGCATTCTTCCGTCCGGTGCAAAGACGGGGCGTCCCGCCTGGCGAACCATCTCATCCAGCGCTTCTTTCACCCGATCGGGATAATCTTCCGCCCGGGAATAACGCCGGGCCAGTTCCCGGCTCTCATATTTGTAATCCGGAAGCCAGATATCCACCAGCCCTTCCAGTCTCTGCAGGGTGCTCACCTTCTCATAGCCGCCGCAGTTATATACCACAGGCAGGGCAAGCCCCTGCCTCTTTGCCGAGGTGAGGGCTTCAGCAATCTGAGGCACATACGGAGTGGGTGTTACCAGGTTAATATTAGCCGCCCCCTGATCCTGCAGTTCCAGAAAAATCTCCGCCAGCCGTTCCTCCGGTATCTCCTCCCCCGCGTCTGCCCGGGCGATCTCATAATTCTGGCAGAAAACGCATCGCAGGCCGCAGCCAGAGAAAAAGACGGCTCCGGATCCTTTCTCCCCGATAAGACAGGGCTCTTCCCAGAGATGGAGCGCTGCCCGGGCTGCCCGGATCCTGCTTCCCACACCGCAGAACCCCGGCTTTCCGTGAAGCCGGTCTGCCCCGCACTCTCTAGGACATAAGCGGCAATCCTCCATTTCCCGCTTCATTTAACCGATCCCGCCCATCAAGATTCCCAGAACATACACAGCCAGAGTCAGCCCCACGAACACGTATCGGGTACACGGCTCAAACCAGCGCCCCAGCTTCTTCTTCCTTCCTGTCTGCACCTGCTCTCTGGCGTAACCTTTCGGGCAGACCCAGAAAAACATGACTGCCGCCAGCAGAGCCCCCAGGGGAATAATATAGATCGATACCACATCCATCCAGGCGCTGACCGCATCTGCGCTCTCAATGAAAATGCCAACCGCAGCGGCGGCAGCCGCTACTACGGCCACCGCTGCCCCCCGGGAGAGTTTCAGCTGCTGCTGAAGCGCCTCGATCGGCGTCTCAAAAAGATTCATAAGGGATGTGATCGCCGCAAAGATCACCGCGATAAAGAAGATCACGGAAAACAAAGCTCCAAACGGCATCTCCTGAAAAACTGCCGGCAGCGTGATAAACATAAGCGGCGGCCCTGCCGACACATCCAGTCCAAAGGCAAACACAGCCGGAATCACCACCATACCGGCCAGAATCGCCGCGCAGGTATCAAAGAAGGCCACATTTCTGGCACAGCTGACCACGTCCACATCCTTTTTCAGATAACTTCCGTAGACGATGGTTCCCGATCCCGCCAAAGACAGGGAGAAAAAGGCCTGTCCCAGAGCGTAAACCCAGGTTCTGGGATTCAGAAGTTCTTCCCAGCGGGGAACAAACAGATACCGGTAACCCTCCGAAGCCCCCGGCAGTGTGAAAACCCGCACCATCAGGATCAGGAAAAACACAAAAAACACAGGCATCATAAGTTTATTCATCTTCTCAATCCCTTTTGATACCCCCAGCAGCATAATGGCGAAGGTGATGATAAGCCCTGCCATATGCCAGCCAATGCTTCCGAAGGAAGACCCCAGCTCACCGAAATAAGCGTTCATATCCTCCACTTTCAGAAGCGATCCGCTCACCGCAGCAGCCAGATACTTCAAAAACCAGCCCACCACCACCGAGTAGCCGATGGCTATAGCCAGAGAACCCAGCACGGGGATCAGTCCGATCAGCTTTCCCCCTCTCCATTTTCTGCTCTCCATGGCGTAGGAGAAAGCTCCCATGGGTCCGGTTTTTACCGACCGCCCGAAGGCCATCTCACCGATCACGCCAGAAAATCCCAGCACAAGTATAAAGATAAAATACGGGATCAGAAATGCGGCTCCGCCAAATTTTCCGGCCCGGTAAGGGAACATCCAGATATTTCCCATTCCCACCGCCGATCCGATGCAGGCCACCACAAAGCCCATCTTGGAGCGGAACACATCTCTGTTCTCTTTTGTTTTCTGTTGTGACATAACTGCCCCCTCTTCTATTTTTCTCTGCCCTACTTCCCTTTTCTCAGCAGAAGACAGACATTTTCTATATGAACGCTGTGAGGGAACTGATCCACCGGCTGCACCTTCTGCAGCTTATAGCCGCCGGCGCACAGCAGCTTCAGATCCCGGGCCAGCGTAGCCGGATCACAGCTTACATAAACGATCCTTTTGGGACGGATCTGCAGCATCGTATGGATCAGTTCCGGATCACAGCCTTTCCGCGGCGGATCCACCACGATCACGTCGGCAGAGACGCCCTCTTTTTCGTATTTTTCCGGAAGGATCTCCTCCGCCTTCCCCACCATGAACTCCACATTTTCCATGCCGTTTAAGGCTGCATTTCTTCTGGCATCCTCAATGGCCTGAGGCACGATCTCCACCCCGTACACTTTCCCCGCCTGCCGGGCGAGGAAAAGGGAAATCGTCCCGATCCCGCAGTAGAGATCCCACACGGTCTCCGTGCCGTGAAGCCCGGCATACTGCAGCGCCTTCTCATAGAGCACCTTCGTCTGCACCGGATTGACCTGATAGAAAGACAGAGGGGAGATCTGATAGCGGACGCCGTCCAACACATCCTCGATATAGGGACGTCCCCAGATCACTTCCACTTCCTTACCCAGGATCACGTTCGTTTTCTGCTTGTTTTTATTGATGGAAATGCTGGTCATCCCCGCAATATCAGCGAGACGCTCTGCCAGGATCTCCGCCTTCGGAAGGCGGTCGCCGTTGATCACCACACAGACCATGATTTCCTTTGTGGCAAACCCGTACCGGATCAGCACATGGCGCACCAGCCCGCTTCCCTCTTCTTCCCGATAAGCCGGAATGGAGAACTCTTCCATAAATCCCAGGATTACTTCCAGGATCGCCTTGTTTTCCCGTACCCCCAGCACACAGTCCTCCTGGGGAATAATGGTATGCGTCCTGCCCGCATAAAATCCTGCGATCGGCCGCCCCTCCCGGTCTGTTCCGATGGGGAACTGCGCTTTGTTCCGATAGCGGTAGGGATTCTCCATACCGATGATGGGCTGCAAGGAAATCTTCTCAAAACCGCCGATGCGCTCCAGCACATTTCTTACTTTCTCTTCCTTAAACTGCAGCTGACGCTGATAGGAAAGCGCCTGGATCTGGCAGCCGCCGCACTGTCGGGCGCAGCTGCACCGCGGTTCAACCCGGTCCGGGGAGGGCTCCAGCACCTCCATAAGCCGGGCATAGCCGTAATTTTTCTTTGCTTTTATTACCTTGGCCCGAACCTTGTCCCCCACTACTGCATCTTTGATAAACAGAGTATATCCTTCCGCCTTTCCGATTCCTTCTCCGTCCTGTCCCATATCGGTGACGGACACCGTCACGCTGTCATTCTTTTTAAATTCCATGTTCTTCTCCTGTACCGTCTGGCCTACTGACTGGAACGACGCAGATTGGATTCAAAAAGGCGGTTATACCCCAGCCAGTCCTCCTGCGGTCCCGCCGCCTGAAAAATCTCCGTCAGAGTTTCCATCCGGGCATCTGTATTATCCGCCAGATTAAGCGCCGCCGCCTCCGCCAGTGCCGGCTTCTTGGGCGATCCATACTCCAGTTCTCCGTGATGAGCCAGCACGCAGTGCTGCAGCTCCCGTTCCAGCTTCTCCGGGAAGCCCTCGATCTCCCGGATCTTGTCGTGGATCATCTGGCTCCCTATCATGATATGTCCCAGAAGCTGCCCCTCATCGGTATAATCGTTTTCCGGAAATGCAGACAGCTCTTTCGTCTTCCCGATATCATGGCAGAGCGCCGCAGTGATCAGAAGATCCCTGTTCAGGATCTCATACCGTCCGGCATAAAAATCGCACAGCTGTGCAACACTCACCGTGTGCTCCAAAAGTCCTCCCACAAAACCGTGATGTACACTCTTAGCCGCAGAGCTGAAGCGGAATTTTTTTATAAATTCCGTATCTTCCACAAAAAAAACAGCCAGAAGACGATGCAGATCAGGATTTTTCACACTGTGGACAAGATTCGTCAGTTTCTGATACAGTTCCTCCACATTTTTCGTTGTCACCGGAAGATAATCCGCAGGATCGTATTCCCCTTCCTGAACCCGGCGCACCCGCTTGATACTCATCTGCAGCGCGCCGGCGAAACTGGTCACATCCCCCATCACCTCAATATAATCCAGGCTGTCGAAGTCATCGATCCCCTGGGAGTTCGGCTCCCAGATCTTGGCATCCAGTGTGCCCGTCTTGTCCTGAAGCACCACATTTTCATAAGGTTTTCCGTTCTTTGTCACTGCCGACTGGCGGTATTTGCACAGGTAAATGCAGCTTACCCGCATGCCTTCATGTAAATCTTTTAAATATTTCATCAGGTATCCTTCCCTTTCCAACTGTCAAAAGGGGCCGGTGCCTCTGCAGGAAGCACCAGCCCTCCGGTTCTATTTTATAGCACACCAATGGTTACGTCAAATATAATTTCCACATATCCTTCATTCCCCTTCCGCATGCCGGTAATGGAAATCTTCTGGCCGCCCTTATATTTCTTCAGCTGCTCCTGATACTGTCCTGGTGTGTGGATCCCTTCTTTTCCGATTTTGGTCAGCACATCGCCGGGCTGAATCCCGGCTGCCATAGCCGGAGAATCCGTCTCCACCGAATCCACATAGACGCCCACAGGCATTCCTGTCTTCTCGGAAATGGTTTCTGTAACTTCCTGTCCCTTGATCCCCACATACAGAAGTTCTCCGTTGTTGCTCAGCGTATCGAGAAGATCCGTCAGCTGTGTGATGGGAAGTCCGGTAACAATATTTCTGTTGGACTCTCCCTGATAGGACTGTTTGATCACCCCCACCACCTGACCGTCCAGGTTGACCAGCACGCCGCTTCCCTCGCTGGTTCCCAGAATGTCGGTAGCTACCATGCTGTACTCGTTATCCACGGTAGACATCCTGTTATTAACAGAAGTCACTGTTCCCAGTGATACCGAATCCGGATACCCCATCGGGCTTCCCAGGGCCATAATGGGCTCACCCTGCCGGATCGTATTGGAATTTCCAAACTCTGCCACCTGAATCTGCTCTCTTGTCTGGGAAGAAAGGGAGCTGACCGGCACTTTCAGGATTGCAAGACCCGTATTGGGATCATGCTTCTGATACCGGGCGTCCACCATGCTTCCGTCACAGAAGACCACCTGAATCCGATCTACCTGCTCTACCCCCCGGTATTCTGTCAGGATATAAATCTCCTCCTCATTTTTGGCGATAATCGTTCCCGCCATCTGCCGCTGGCTCTCATATGTGTCAAACCAGTCGGCAATACTGGTGATCCCCTTTACAGTCACCAGCGATTTCTGCGTCTTCCTTGAGATCTCTCCCAGCTGCTGATGAAGCTCCTTATATTCGGCCACACTCAGGCTTTCATCGGTTTTCTCCGTTCCCGGCGCAGGACTGGCCGCAGGCGTCGGCGTGGGACTTTCCTGCGTCTCGATCGCCACCCGCTCCGGCTCCTCCTTCTCAAAAAGGGGCCGGACCAGAGAGAACGTCACCGCCGCCACCACACCGAAGAGAATCGCGCCTCCTGTCAGAAGAGAGGCCCGGATAACGATCTGCTTTTTATCGACCGGCGCCGGTTTGATCGTTTCTTTTATAAAGTGATAAGATCTCTCTTTCGGCTGTTCCGTTTCCACATGTTTTTCTTCCTTCTTCTCTTCCATCTCCCCGGCTTTCCTTTCCGTCCCGCTCTCCGGGCAAACTTTTTATTCATTTTATCAAAAACTTATGAACAATCTATGAAGAAAGAGAGAAATATGGTAAAATGGCAGAGGAATAAGAAAGGATGAGCAAAATGAACGCAAAAGCTTTAAAAACTCTGGAATATCACAAGATCACAGAGCAGCTCGCCGGCCGGGCCACCTCACCTCTGGGACGGATCCTGTGCGAACAGCTGCTCCCCTCTGACCATATAGATACGATCCGCAGACAGCAGGCCGAGACACGGGACGCCCTGAGCCGCCTGTTCGCCAGGGGCAGCGTCTCCTTCGGAAGTGCCAAGGAGATCCGTCCCTCCCTGAAACGGCTGGAAATCGGAAGTTCTCTGTCCATGCCGGAACTGCTTGACATCGCGGCTCTTCTGGAAAATACGGCCCGGGTCAAGTCCTACGGCCGGCGGGAAGGAGGAGAAGTCACCCGGGATACGCTGGACGATCTCTTTGACGCGCTGGAACCCCTGACTCCTCTCTCCACGGAGATCCGCCGCTGCATCATCTCGGAAGACGAGATGGCGGATGACGCCAGCGCCTCCTTAAAACAGATCCGGCGCTCTATCCGCCTCTGCGGAGAGCGGATCCACAGTCAGCTGCAGGGATTCTTAAGCGGAACCGCCAGAACGTATCTGCAGGACGGTGTGATCACCATGCGCGGCGGCCGCTACTGTATCCCGGTAAAAGCGGAATACAAAAATCAGGTGCCCGGCATGATTCACGATCAGTCCTCCACCGGAGCTACCCTGTTTGTGGAACCCATGGCCATCGTCAAATTAAATAATGAGATCCGGGAACTGGAATTAAAAGAGCAGACAGAAATCGAATCTATCTTGGCCTCCTTAAGCGAACAGGCCGCTCTTCATCTGGAAGTGATCGCCTATGACCTGGAAAATCTGGCCGAACTTGATTTTATCTTTGCCCGTGCCGCTCTGGCCATGGATATGAATGGTTCCGAGCCGCTCTTTAATACCGAGGGGCGGATCGCACTGCGCAAAGCGCGCCATCCCCTCATCGATAAAAAGAAAGTGGTTCCCATTGATCTGACTCTGGGGACGGATTTTGACCTGCTTATTGTCACCGGCCCCAATACCGGCGGAAAAACTGTTTCTCTGAAGACGCTGGGACTTCTGACCCTGATGGGACAGTCCGGACTGCACATCCCCGCACTGGACCGGTCAGAGCTGTCCGTCTTCTCCCAGGTTTATGCCGATATCGGAGATGAGCAGAGCATCGAGCAGTCTCTGAGTACCTTCTCCTCCCATATGACCAATGTGGTTTCTTTTCTTGAGAAGGCAGACCGCCAGTCCCTGGTCCTCTTCGACGAGCTGGGGGCGGGAACCGACCCCACAGAGGGCGCCGCGCTGGCCATTGCCATTTTGTCCACCCTCCACGAAAAGGGGATCCGCACTATGGCAACCACCCACTACAGCGAACTGAAAGTGTATGCGCTCTCTACTCCCGGAGTGGAAAATGCCTGTTGTGAATTCGACGTAGAGACTCTCCGTCCCACCTACCGGCTTCTGATCGGCATTCCGGGAAAGAGCAACGCCTTTGCCATTTCCGGAAAACTGGGACTTCCCGAAGCGATTATCCGCCGGGCCAAAGATCAGATCAGCGAGCAGGACGAATCCTTTGAAGATGTGATCGCAAGTCTGGAGGAAAGCCGCAGAACCATCGAGCGGGAACAGCTGGAGATCGCCCGATACAAAGAGGAGATCAAGACGCTGAAATCCCGGTTGGAAGAAAAAAATGACAAAATTGACGCCCGCAGAGAAAAAACTGTCTCTTATACACATCTGACGCTGCCGACGATCTTACGC
>URYM01000076.1 GCA_900552095.1 uncultured Blautia sp.
CAGCGTCAGATGTGTATAAGAGACAGGTATCGGAATCTGAATAATTTCTATAAATATTTTAAACAGCATACGGGAGAGACACCGGCCGGTTTTCATAAAAAACATGCAGGAAATGATTATTTTTTGAATACCTGAAATATGAGATAATAGAGTCAGTAAAAAATAACAGATAGGAGGGTCAGTGTATGAGAATCGGATGCGTGCGGGAAATAAAAAACAATGAGTATCGTGTAGGGCTTACACCGGGTAACGTAAAGGGTTATGTCAATGCGGGACATCAGGTTTTTGTGGAGCGGGGAGCGGGAGAAGGTTCCGGATTTTCCACGGAAGAGTATGAAAAAGCGGGCGCGGTAATCCTGGATGAAGCCAGAGAGGTCTGGGATCAGTCAGAGATGATGGTGAAAGTAAAAGAACCGCTGCGGGAAGAGTATGAATATTTTCACAGGGATCTGATCCTTTACACGTATCTTCATCTGGCAGCAGACCGGGCTCTTATGGATGCAATGCTGGAAAAAGGAATCAAAGGAGTGGCATATGAGACGCTGATGGAAACAGATAGAAGTCTGCCGCTTTTGTCTCCCATGAGCCAGATTGCAGGACGTTTAAGTGTGCAGGAAGGGGCAAAATATCTGAAAAAAACGTTTGGCGGTTCGGGGGTTCTCCTGAGCGGTGTTCCGGGAACTCCGAAGGCCAGGGTGGTGATTCTGGGGGCAGGATCTGTGGGAACAAACGCCTGCAAAATTGCTGTTGGCATGGGAGCGGATGTGACGATTCTGGACATTGACCTGAAGCGGCTGGCTTATCTGGATGATATTTTCGGCGCAAGGATCCAGACGCTGGTAAGTACGGATGCAAATATTGAAGAAGCTGTGAAACATGCAGATCTGGTGGTGGGCTGTGTGCTGATCCCGGGGAAGGCGGCTCCCAAACTGATGAAGCGGAAGTATTTGAAAGAAATGAGACCGGGAAGTGTGATCGTGGATGTGGCGGTAGATCAGGGCGGATGCTGCGAGACAACCCGGGTAACTTACCATGACGATCCGATTTTTGTGGTGGATGGGGTGGTTCACTACTGCGTGGGGAATATGCCGGGCGCAGTGCCCAGGACTTCAACGATTGCGCTCACCAATGCAACCCAGAAATACGGTCTTACGATTGCAGAGGCGGGGCTTGAAGCGGCCTGCCGGAAAAATCCGGTTTTATATTCCGCAGTCAACACGTACGGGGGAACAATTACTTGTAAAAATGTAGCGGAAAGCTTCGGGCTGTCCTGGACAGAGGCGGAGGAAGCTATGAGCTGACATTTTGAGGAGGAGGGTTTTTATGGATGCTGTTATCAGTGTGGTGATGAAGATTAATGAGTATGTGTGGAGCCTGCCGCTGGTTCTCCTGTGCCTGGGTGCAGGTCTCTGGTTTACCATCTCTCTTAAAGGGTGCCAGTTCCGGTTGTTTGGCGATATGATCCGGCTGATCAGGAGCAAAAGTGAGGCAGAGCGGGGAGAGGGAATCTCAGCGTTTCAGTCATTTGCCACTACAGTAGGGTTCCGGGTAGGAATGGGAAATATTGCAGGTGTTGCCACGGCTCTGTTTTTTGGCGGACCGGGTGCTATTTTCTGGATGTGGCTGATCGCAATGATCGGCGCTTCTTCTTCCTTTGCGGAGTGTACGCTGGCACAGGCCTATAAAAAGAAAGAGGGAAAAGAATACAGCGGAGGCGCACAGGTATTTATTACGAAGGGACTGCGCTTCAAATCCCTGAGAAAACCGATGGCATTTCTCTTTGCCATCGCTGCAGTACTGGGGCCGGGGACACTGATGCCGGGGCTTCAGATCTATCAGATTGCCAGCACGTTTAAGAGTGCCTTTGGAACTCCGGAAATGATCGTGGGCGTGGTGAGCGTAATCTGTATCGCCTTTGTCGTATGGGGCGGGATCAAGCGGATCGGTCATGTGGCGGAACTTTTGGCACCGGTGATGTGCGTGGTTTACGTGATTATGGCGGTTGTGATCATTGGCATGAATATCGAAGAACTGCCCGCTGTATTTGGAAGTATTTTCTCTTCCGCCTTTGGGGCAAACCAGATTTTTGCAGGTATCTTGGGAGCGGCTATTTCAAATGGCGTAAAGCGCGGTGTATATTCCAATGAGGCAGGGCAGGGTTCAGGAGCTATCGTGGCTGCAGCGGCAGAGTGTTCCCATCCGGTAAAACAGGGATTGATCCAGGCACTGTCCGTTTATATTGACACCATCGTGATCTGTACCGCTTCCGCCATGATCATCATGGTAACAGGAAACTATAACGTATCGGACGGCGCCGGCAATCTGATCGTCAGCAATACGTCCAGCGAGTACGGTGCCCTGTGGGCGCAGGATGCGGTCAATCAGAATCTGGGCAGCTGGGGCGGAAAGCTTTTGGCGATCATGATCGCACTCTTCGTATTCACCAGTCTGATGGGCTATTATTATCAGGCAGAGAGCAATATGCGATTCCTTTTTAAGGGAAAGAAAGCGGGCACTTATCTGATGAGAGGCATTTTCCTTCTGGCGGTATTTTCCGGCGTGATCGTGGACGGAGAGTCTATCTGGGGAATGGCAGATCTGGGTGTGGGTCTGATGGCCTGGGTGAATATCCTGGCGATTCTGATTATGAGCAGGATGGTGAGAGATCTTCTGAAAGATTATGAGAAACAGAAAAAAGCAGGTCAGGATCCGCTCTTTGACCCGAAAAAATTTGGGATTGACGATGATACGGGAGCCTGGGATCATTACGCTGCCGAGCTGAGAAAGCGGGAAAAGGCAGCGGAAAAATAAAAAGAAAAAAGCGGGAGGCAGAAATTATGTTAAAGTATACGAGACAGTCCGATCCGGAAATTGCAGCGCTGGTGGATGAGGAATTACGGCGTCAGGAACACAATATTGAGATGATCGCGTCGGAGAGTACGGCTCCTCTGGAGGTTATGGAGTTAAGCGGCAGCGTGTTTACCAACAAGACGCTGGAAGGATATCCGGGAAGAAGATTTCAGGCCGGATCTGAAGTGGCAGATAAGGTGGAACGTCTGGCCTGGGAGCGGGCGAAGGAGCTGTTTGGCGCAGAGCATGTGAATATTCAGTCGTATTCCGGTTCCACTGCAAACTACAGTGTATTTGCTTCCGTATTAAAACCGGGGGATAAGATCCTGGCCATGCGCCTGGATCAGGGCGGTCATCTGACGCATGGTTCACCGGCCAACTGGGTAAGTAAGATTTACAATCACGTATTTTACGGGGTAGACCGGGAAACGGAACAGATTGATTATGAGGAACTGGAACGGCTGGCACGGGAGGAGAAGCCGCAGATGATCATTGCAGGGGCAAGCTCTTATCCGCGTCTGATCGATTATGAGCGCATTGCCGGAGTGGCGCATGAAGTGGGAGCATACTTCATGGTAGATATGGCCCATATCGCAGGCCTTGTGGCGGCAAAAGTGATTCCCAGTCCGATTCCCTATGCGGATTTTGTATCGTCCTCTACAACGAAGACTTTCTGCAGCGCCAGGAGCGGTATGGTCTTCTGTAAGGAGAAGTATGCGAAGATTCTGGACAAAGGAACGTTCCCGGGCTCTCTGGGTTCGCTGATGTTCCATACGATGGCCGCAAAAACCTGGTCCTTTAAGTATGCAGCTTCGGAAGAATTCAGGCAGATCATGCAGCAGGTCGTTGTGCATGCAAAGAAGCTGGCGGAAGAATTGCAGAAGTACGGGTTCCGTATTGTGAGCGGAGGAACAGATAATCACCTGCTGGTGGTGGATCTGCGGAGCAAGGGAATTACGGGAAATGTTTTCCAGGATGCACTGGACGCGGTGGGAATTACGGTAAATAAAAATATGATTCCCTTTGATCCGGAGAAACCGTCTGTGACAAGCGGTGTCCGTATCGGACTTACTTCTGTGACGCAGAGAGGCTTGAAGGAAAAGGAAATTGAAGAGATTGCAGCTATTATGAATGAGGTGGCCAAGGCTCCGGCTGACGAAGAAAATCTGGCAGCCTGCAGGACAAGGGCAGAAGCGCTGATCTCCGGATTCCCCCTTTATCCGGATGGGGCGTTTGATGATTAAGAGAAGGGATTCTATGGAAGAAAAAGAGATTCTGCGCCGTCTGGCCGCAGCAGAGGAAACGGCCTGGAAAAATCCGAAGTGGCGGCCTTTCGCGGAGGCGGAGGAAGAACTGGAACTGAAACGGAAGGATATGGAGGAGGCGGCGGAACGTCTGAGGCGGTTTGCCCCCCTTATCCGGAAGTGCTTTCCGGAGACCGAAAGCAGGGGAGGGATGATAGAGTCTGATCTGGCGGAAATCCCCCGGATGAAAGAAGAGCTGAACCGCCGGTACAAAAGCAGCCTTGCCGGGCGTCTGTTTCTGAAAGAGGACAGTCATCTTGCCATTGCAGGTTCTGTGAAAGCCCGGGGCGGAATTTATGAAGTGCTGAAACATACGGAGGAACTGGCTTTTGAGGAGGGGCTTCTCTCAGAACAGGATGACTATTCCATACTGGCCTCCGATACCTGCCGGAACTTTTTCAGAAAGTATACCATTCAGGTGGGTTCTACGGGGAATCTGGGTATGAGCATCGGGATCATGGGTGCGGCAGTCGGTTATCGGGTGATCGTCCACATGTCTTCGGATGCCAGACAGTGGAAGAAGGATCTGCTGAGAAGCCATGGCGTGGAGGTAAGAGAGTACGAATCTGATTACAGTGAAGCGGTAAAACAGGGCAGAGCTCTGTCGGATCAGGATCCGTTCAGCTATTTTGTGGACGATGAGAATTCCAGAAATCTTTTTCTGGGCTATGCGGTGGCGGCGATTCGTCTGAGGAACCAGCTGAGGGATCTGGCAGTTCCTGTGGATGAAGCGCATCCTCTCTTCGTCTTCCTTCCCTGCGGGGTGGGAGGAGCGCCCGGGGGCATTACATTTGGACTAAAACAGATCTGGGGGGATCTGGTTCACTGCTTTTTCGAGGAGCCGGTGCAGGCACCCTGTATGCTGGCGGGAATGGCTTCCGGCAGGCACAGCGGGATCTGCGTTCAGGATCTGGGGCTGACAGGAAAGACCCATGCGGATGGTCTGGCTGTGGGACGCCCTTCCGGATTTGTGGGGCAGGTGATGGAGCCGCTGCTTTCCGGAGAATTTACCGTAAAGGATGCAAGGCTGTATGACTACATGAGGGAACTTCTTGACACAGAAGGGATTTTTCTGGAACCGAGTGCCTGCGCTGCCTTTCAGGGGGCGGCACAGATCAGGAGAGCGCCGGAGACGAGGGAATATCTGAGGGAGCATCAGCTTTTGGATAAGATGGATCAGGCCAGTTATATTGTCTGGGCCACAGGCGGAAGTCTGGTGCCGGAGGAAATCCGAAGGGAATACCGGGAGACTTATTTAGAATAACACAGAAAAAAGGAAATGCTGTCTGCGGTGGAGGACAGCATTTCCTTTTTGGGATGAATCCGATTATTTTTCCGGAGTGTCCGGGGTCTTCGGACACAGTGCAAAGCAGCGCGCCGGATAACCGGTTCCGCCGGCTACTTTCGGGAAGGTGCAGAAGATCAGGGCGCCGGTGGCGGGGCACTGATCCAGATTTTTCAGAAGTTCTGCCTGAATCCGGTTCTGAGCCAGGATGTAGTATTCGACCTCATAATTCGTAGCGGAAGAAGTGATGGGCGCTTCTGTATCAGAGGTTTCATGGCCGATGGAGGCGATGTTTCGATTTTCGACCAGGAAACGGACCGCATCGAGGGACCAGCCGGGAAAATGGCGGCATCCGTCGGCATCGCAGTTGTCCAGATCCCCGGGAAAACGGCTCCATCCGCTCTGGAAGGCCACAAAGGAACCGGCGGGGATTTTTCCATGGATTGCTTCCCAGGAGAGAATGTCATCTACAGTCAGGACATAATCTGGATTTTCTTTTACTTTGTCTTCAAGATTGATGACGCACAGAGGAAGGATCATCTCCTCCAGAGCAATCTCATCCAGGGAGCGTCCTCCTTTCACCATATGGGAGGGGGCATCCACATGAGTGCCGTACTGGCCTACGGTGGTATAGGCATGGGCAGCAAAAATGGCTTCGTTCAGACTCATTTTTTCTTCAACTCTCAGAGCATCCCAGCCTACCCAGTGAGGTGTGTCGGGGCTCAAATCATGGGTGAGATCCACCCAGCGGCAGGTGCTTTTCAAATCCTGGAAAAGATTCCAGAGTGTTCTGTTTTCCATACACGGATCCTCTTTTCTGTAAATATTTCTTCTATCATACCATGAATTTCGGGAAAAAGGAGTGTTTTTTGAATGTTTTTGGAGATAAAGGATTGATTGGGGTGCAATCATTGACAGGAGAATGGGGCTCGAGTATAATAAAATACAGCAGATTGTATTAAACGGAAAGGAAGATAACGAATGATTACAGAAAGAGGGAAAAGTGTATACAAAGGCGTGGCGATCGGAAAGATTTCCGTTCATAAAAGCGGGGAACAGACGATCAAGCGTGTGCATGTAGAGGACATTGAGGCAGAAAAACAGCGCTTTTTTGCTGCCAAGGAAAAAGCGCAGGAGCAGCTGATGGGGCTGTACAATAAGGCTCTGGCTGAGGTGGGCGAGGCAAATGCCGCAATCTTTGAGGTACACCAGATGATGCTGGATGATGACGATTACATTGAGTCCATCATCAACATGATCGAGTCTCAGGAGATCAATGCGGAGTATGCGGTTGCCAGCACCGGAGAGAACTTTGCAGCGATGTTTGCAGCGATGGATGACGCGTATATGAAAGAGCGTTCTGCTGATGTAAAAGATATTTCCGAACGCGTGGTAAAAGTGCTGACCGGTGTGGCCGAGACCAGCATGACGGCTGACGAGCCGGTGATCATTGTGGCTGACGATCTGGCTCCCAGTGAGACGATCCAGCTGGACAAGTCCAAAGTTCTGGCTTTCGTTACCCGTCACGGATCTACCAATTCCCACACGGCGATCCTGGCCCGGATGATGAACATTCCGGCACTGATCGGTGTGGATTACAGCGATGACTGGAATGGAAAGCTGGCGATTGTGGACGGCTTCGAGGGAGCGATCTATGTGGAGCCGGTGAAAGAAGTTCTGGATAAGAAGGAAGCGATCCGTCAGGAAGAGCTGAAGAAGAGAGAGCTTCTGCAGACCCTGAAGGGGAAAGAAAACGTGACTCTGGATGGACAGAAGATCAATCTTTATGCGAATATCGGAAGTCTGTCTGATGTGGCCAGCGTTCTGCAGAATGATGCCGGCGGAATCGGACTGTTCCGGAGTGAGTTTTTGTATCTGGAAAACAGCGACTATCCCACAGAGGAAGAGCAGTTCCAGGTATATAAGCAGGTTGCTGAAAATATGGGCGGAAAGAAAGTGATCATCCGTACCCTGGATATTGGAGCAGATAAGCAGGTAGACTATTTTAATATGGATCATGAGGAGAATCCGGCGCTGGGATACCGGGCGATCCGGATCTGCCTGGATCGGGTGGAAATCTTCAAGACGCAGTTAAGAGCGCTTCTGCGTGCCAGCATGTTTGGAAATATTTCCATCATGTTCCCCATGATTATTTCTGTGGAAGAAGTCCGCGATATCAAGAAAATCCTGGAAGAAGTAAAAGCAGAGCTGAAAGAGGCCTCCATTCCGTATAAAGATGTGGAGATCGGAGTGATGATCGAGACTCCGGCAGCCGTAATGATCTCGGATCTGCTGGCAAAAGAGGTGGATTTCTTCAGCGTGGGAACCAACGATCTGACCCAGTATACACTGGCAATTGACCGTCAGAATCCCAAACTGGAAGCTTACCCCTACTTCTCTGTAGACCACACTGCAATCATGCGGATGCTGAAAATGATCGCAGATAACGGACATGCCGGCGGATGCTGGGTAGGTATCTGCGGCGAGCTGGGAGCCAATATGGATCTTCTGGAGGAGTTCCTGCGGATGGGTTACGATGAACTGTCTGTGTCTCCCACCTTTATCCCTGTCTCTTATACACATCTCCGAGCCCACGAGACCGTACTAGATCTC
>URYM01000077.1 GCA_900552095.1 uncultured Blautia sp.
CTAGTACGGTCTCGTGGGCTCGGAGATGTGTATAAGAGACAGTTTTCACAACCTTACTTTAAATACTACCCGGCAGGATATGGCGAGGGCAGTTCTGGAAGCGATTGCCTTCGAGGCCAGGAATAACATTGAAGTTCTGGAACAGTACACGGGGGAGGCACGGCAGCTCTTTATCAGCGGCGGCCTTACCAATTTTGAGTCCTTTGATCAGATCCAGGCAGATACGTATCAGAAAAAACTGGTGAAAAGCAGCAATCCGGAGCAGACTTCGCTGGGTGGACTTGTCAGCGCCCTGACGGCTCTTGGGACTTATGGGAGCTATGAGGAGGCGCTTCGGGCGGTGAAAGCAGGGGAGCAGGAGAAAAGCTATGAACCGGATCCCGGACAGGGCAGGATCTATGAGAAGAAACGCCGGCAGATGAAAGAGCTTTATAGAAAATTATATTGATGAAACAAAAGCGGACATGGTATACTTACCTCGTAAGAAAAGGAAGTATGCCATGTTTTTTTCTGCAGAAAAGGCAGGCGGATGAAGGAGAATGGGGTGGACTGTGGATTATAATATTGGAGAGGTGCTGCGGGCGGACGGGCAGAGATACAAGATCATAGGAAAAATCCAGTATAAAAATACAGAAGATAACTGTCGGTGGATGGAATACCGCCTGAAGCACTGTGAAAATGGAAGAGAGTACTGGCTGAGTGTGGATGATGTATACGATGAGTATTCTCTCTCTCAGGAGGCAGGGGAGGTTTCCCTGGAAGGATTCTCCCGGGTAGATGCAGGAACGCAGGAGGTGATCGGCGTCTGGGGAAAGACAGATGTGGAGGTGGGAGAAAGAGCTGCTTTCACGGAGTATGAAGACGCTTCCGGGGAGAAGATCATATCAGAAGAAGTGTGGGAAGATGGAAGGGAGGTCTCCGAAGGTTATTATCTGGATTGGAATGAAGTGACTGTGGAGCGGACGCAGCCTTCCCGGACAACGCAGAAAAGAAAGAAAAAGAATCTGGGGTTTGTGATCGGAATGGGGCTTCTGGGTATTTTCCTGCTGGTTTTTCTTTTTTCTTCCCTTTTTGGAAAGAAGACGCCGATCGCAGATTATCTGAAGGATTCGGTTTCGTATACGTATGTTACTTCTATCACGGGGAGCGGAAAGGAAAAAGCGGATGTTTATCGATCGGCTCTGAGTGTGGATGGAACGGCCCGGGATATTATCGACGGAATTGAAGGACAGACGGAAGAAGTACAGCAGAACACGGAAGATGGAGACGACAGTATCGCAATCCTGACGGAGGAGGAATACTGTCTGATCTATACCTCGGAAGAGCAGGAGGTTCTGGTGCAGATTTCGGATCGGGCATATGCCTACACGACAGATAAGACGCCTTACCGGGCGCGCAGAGCGACCCATCTGTACTATCGCGGGTTCTATTATTCCAGGGGTTACAGCAGGGACAGGAACAGCTTTGGATCGAAGAATTCGTCCTACAGCGATTATGATGGAGATACAGTAGATTATAACGGGGCGGATCCCTACAGCAGTTATTCATCCAGCGTGCGCCAGTCCAGTGTGGGAAGCAGGACTTCTTCCGGCGGCGGCCTGAGCAGCGGAAAGTAAAGAGGAGGAAGGAAGAAATGGAATTATTGATGGAAATCGTGAATGTGGGAGTATACTCTGTGCTTGGTATTGTGCTGATGATTCTCGGAAATTTTCTGATTGATCTGATTGTTCCCTGCCATTTCCCTACGGAGATTAAGAAGGGAAACCAGGCGGTGGGATGGCTGAGCGCCGGATCTTTTATCGGTATCGGAATGATTTTGAGAACGGCGATTATGTCTCCGGCGGTGCAGGCAGCAGAGGAAGATCTGATGTCCGGCATTTTGAACAGTGCTCTTTATTTTGTTCTGGGGATTGTCTTTTTTATGATCGGTTATGTGGTGGTTAATCTCTGGAACCGCCGTTTTAACCTGAATGAAGAAATTGGAAAGGGCAATACCGCTGCCGGCGTGATGGTGTTCGGCATTTTCATTGGCCTGGCGCTTGTGATCAGCGGAGTTATTTTCTGATGAAAAAGTACAGGCTGCTGATGCTTACGACGCTGATCATTTCAGGCTGCTCGATCTGTTATGAACTGATTATCAGCGCGGTAAGCTCTTATCTGATGGGGGACAGTGTGTGGCAGTATTCGGTCACCATCGGCCTTTATATGTCGGCTATGGGGCTGGGTTCCTATCTGTCCAAATATATTAAAAAGAATCTTTTTAACTGGTTTGCTTTTATTGAAATGGGAGTGGGGATTGCCGGGGGAACCAGCGCACTCATTCTGTTCTATGCGAATCTTTATCTGGAAACTTACCAGATCGTGATGTATCTGGAAATTATCCTGATCGGCACTTTTGTGGGGGTGGAGATTCCGCTTCTGACACGGATTGTGGAGGAGGACAATGAAAATCTCAGAGTGACGCTATCTTCTATTTTCAGCTTTGATTATATTGGAGGACTGGTGGGATCGATCGCCTTTCCCCTGATTCTTCTGCCCCGGCTTGGGTATTTTGCCACCGCATTTTTCACAGGGTGTATGAATGTGACTGCCGCTGCGCTTATTATCTTCCGGTATGCGAAGCGTCTTCACAGGCCAAAGCTTTATAAGGCGGCAGTGAGCGGGCTTTTATTTCTGATGGTTCTGGGGATGCTGTTCTCTGATACAATTTCCGGGCAGGTGGAGGACGGACTTTACCGGGATCGGGTAATTCTGTCGGAGCACACGAAGTACCAGCACATTGTGATGACGAAGCACAAGGATGATCTGCGGCTTTATCTGGATGGAAATGTACAGTTCTGTTCTCTGGATGAATACCGGTATCATGAGGCGCTGGTCCATATTCCCATGGCGCAGGCGCCTTCCAGGGATAAGGTTCTGGTTCTGGGCGGCGGGGATGGCCTGGCTCTGCGGGAGCTGTTAAAATATCCGGAGACGGAGATCACGCTGGTAGATCTGGATGAGCAGATGGTACAGCTTTGCACGGAAGATCCCCAGATTGCAGCGCTCAATGAAGGAGCACTGGAGAGTGACCGGGTGACGGTGATCTGTCAGGATGCCTATCAGTACCTGACAGAGACAGAGGAGAGGTATGATGTGATTCTGGTGGATCTTCCGGATCCGAATAATGAGTCATTAAATAAGCTGTACACGAACATTTTTTATCGTCTCTGTTTCCGGGCACTGACGGATGAGGGGATCATGTCAGTTCAGTCCACCAGTCCTTACTATGCAACGAAGGCTTACTGGTGCATCGGGGAAACTTTGAAGAGCGAGGGATTTTATGTAAAGCCTTATCATCTTCAGGTTCCTTCCTTTGGGGACTGGGGATTTCAGCTGGCCTCCAAACAGCCGCTGGAGGGAGGGCTGGAGATTTCGGTTCCGACCCGATATCTGACAGAAGAGAATGCGGACAATCTTTTTGTGTTTGGAAAAGATGAACTGCCGGAGGAGAAGCCGGAGATTAATGCGCTGTCAAAGCCGGTTCTGATGGAATATTATTCTGAGGCGGTAAGGAACTGGGAATAGAAAATAAGAAGCTGCCGGACAATGCGTCTGCTATGTTGCTTGCATTGTCCGGCAGCTTTCTGTGTCTGCGGCATCTGAGAAAAGTTCTGTATTTTACTTCTGCGTCCTCAGGCTGATTCCGCTGTCCCCCAGCACCATCTGTACGCCTTCATACTGAGCCGGAGTCAGAGCGCCCTGGCGGAGCAGGTCTTTGGCAGCGCAGGTCAGAGCATCGGCCACCTGGCTAAAATGGGCGTCGCTGTGCAGATAGAGCAGGGAGCGGTACCAGAGCCGGGAGAGAACGGAAATATCAGTGATTCCGGTTTCTTCTGCAGTATAACCGCCGCCGCTGGTTCCCTTCCACATGAGATAAGCGCCGTAGCTTAAGATTCCCGCGTTACGGTAGCCATCATCGGCCTCTTCATCGAAATCGAGGGCGCTGGCAGTATAATGTTTTTTCTTGCTGTCCGGGATCAGGCTGGCGGTGGGATCTTTCATACTGTACTTGGAATGGCCGGCATCTTCCCCCAGATCCCAGTTTTCCAGAGAGTCAGGGTCATAGTAAGCTTCCGTCAGGTTTCCCAGAACATCCGCATACCCTTCCGAGATGGCATTTCCGTAAGCCGTGTCGGCGAAGAGGGAGGCGGTGGCATTTTCTGCGAACGTTCCCTGAGCGAACATGACACTGTGGGCAAATTCATGAGCCACCAGATCCAGGGCTGTTCCCGTTCCTGACGAGTAAGTTTTTCCCCCCGGTGTAAAGGCCAGGTATTCTCCGCCGTTAGAGCTGGCCTGATCAGAGGAGAAGGGCAGCAACAGGGCGGAGATCCGGCTTCCTTTTCCGTCCCAGGAATTGCGTCCCAGTATATTCTGATAGAAGTCGGAGGTGAGCTCCAGATTTTTCATGGTCAGCAGTGCGTCTTCTTCCGGGGACTGAACGCTGATCTCTTTTCTGCGCTCTTCCGAAGGGAACTGTGTCACAGCTTCCAGCTCGAGTACCTGGATGCCGCGGCTGTCATCGTAGAGGCGGTAGGTTCCCCCTGCTTCTTCGGAGACTTTTTCTGCAGTGATCTCAACCGGTCCATGTTCACTTTCCATACTTACGGGTTCTGAGAAATAGTCGTTCAGGTTTAAATCTACCAGGATTTTTCCATTTTTGGCAGAAAGAAAATGAGAACGGTTTACCAGGGAATTCTCTGTGCTGGTAACAGATACATGCCAGCATAGTTCCGCTTCCCCGGTATCTGTGGGAACCCAGACAAGTTCTGTGGGAACGCTTTTTACCATATCTTCAATATCATCGTTCTGAACCGCCTGGTTGGCAGCTTTCTGGGCGGCCCGTTCCTGATCCAGAAGACGGTCCGGAATGCTTCCGGTGAGAGCGGTGATATTCCCGGTGGCTGTTATGGGAGTTCCGGTACTGTCCACCGCGAGAACAGCGGAGCGTCCCAGAACAGGATAATCTTCATATTGCTGGGAAAAACGGTAAAAAGTGTCCCCGTCAGCTAGGTCAGTCCGGGCAGGGACAAGAGAAACGTCTGCGATGCCCTGGCTTTTCAGAATCTCTGACATGGCCTGCAAGGCTTCCTCTTCCCCGGAGATTGGTCCGGAGGGAAGATTTTCGCTTAGACAGAACCATTTTCCAGCGGCAGCTGCATTTTCTTTGGAACTGCTGTGACGCATCAGAAGGCTGCTGATGCCAAGCCCGGCCATGAGTGCTACGATAAGCCCTATAATTTTTATAGTGCGGGATTTGTCTTTCATGGTATTTTCCTCCAAAAAGTAAATATTTCCAAATTGAGAAGCATTATAGAAGACAGTATACTGCTTTTGGCGGCAAACTGCAATTAATAAAAGTGGATAAGTTGCCGGAAATGTGATAGAATGGCGGATACAGGAAGAAAACAGGAGATGATAAAAATGAGGGAACAGCTGACCAGGAAAGATGTGGAGCGCATCCAGGAGGAGATCGACCACCGCAAGCTGGTGGTGCGCAAAGAAGCGATCGAGGCTGTGAAGGAAGCCCGTGCGCAGGGGGATCTGAGCGAGAACTTTGAGTATTACGCGGCAAAGAAGGACAAAAATAAAAACGAAAGCAGAATCCGTTATCTGGAGCGTATGCTGAAAACGGCAAAAATTATTTCAGAGGATTCCAGAGCAGATGAAGTGGGACTGAATAATACGGTAGAACTTTATGTGGAGGAAGATGACGAGGTGGAGACCTACCGCCTTGTGACCAGTATCAGGGGAAATTCTCTGAAGGGAATGATCAGCATTGAGTCGCCGCTGGGAAAGGCCATCCGGGGACATAAAGAAGGTGACCGGGTGGAAGTAAAAGTCAGCGACAGCTACAGCTATTTTGTGAGGATTCAGAAAATTATTAAGACGGAAGATGACGGAAGTGATTCAATCCGGGGATTCTAGGGAGAGCGGGAGTATGGAGATTTATCAAATAGAAGAAGGAGAACCGGCTGAACTGGGGCAGCGGCTTCTGAAAGAACAGCGGACGTATCAGTTTCTGAGGGAACGGAACATTTCTTTCCTCAGGGCAGATCATGACGCGGCGGCGACGATTGAAGACTGCCGGCTGGTGGATGAGGCTCTGGGTGTAAAGATGTGTAAAAATCTGTTTCTGACTAATTCCCAGAGAACCCGTTTTTATCTGCTTATGCTTCCGGGAGAAAAAAAGTTTAAGACGAAAGATCTCTCAAAACAGATTCAGTCTGCCCGCCTGTCTTTCGCGGAAGGGATGTATATGGAGAGATTTCTTGACATTTCTCCGGGGGCTGTCAGCGTGATGGGGCTGATGAATGACAGAGAGCAGCAGGTGCAGCTTCTGATCGACCGGGAAATCCTGCAGGAGGAAGATCTGGGATGTCATCCCTGTGTCAATACCTCCAGTCTGAAACTTAAGATGAAAGATATGCTGGAGATTTTTCTTCCGGCGACGGGACATGATTTTATAGAAGTAGTACTGTAAGGAAGAAAAGAGGAGAGGAGACATGGCACAGAGAGGGCAGGGAAGCTGCGAATATTGCAGCAATTATGTTTATGATGAGGAGTATGAATATTACTGCTGTGATGTCAGCCTGGACGAGGATGAGATGGCTCGCTTTCTCCGGGGAAATACAAAGGGCTGTCCGTATTTTCAGATGGAGAACGAGTATAAGATTGTGCGGAAACAGATGTAAAACAATAAAACGGATGCAGCCTGCTGAAAGTCTGCATCCGTTTTTTCTCATGGTTTTAGGTTAATATAAGATTCGTTTGCTCTCGTATTTGGGTTCCGAGGTGACCTGGATCGAGAGTTTTTTAAACGTCTTAAGATCTACGGAAGAGAGCATAACAGAGGTGTGGACCTGGCAGCCTTTCAGCTTGGGAAGCTGAGCCAGAGCCAGCTGAGCCGGTGTGCTCTCAGAAGCGCTCATGGAGAGTGCGATCAGAACCTCATCTGTGTGGAGACGGGGATTTTTGCTGCCCAGATATTTGATCTTCAGCTGCTGGATCGGTTCAATCGCTCTGGGGGAGATCACATGCTCGTCGTGGGGGATTCCGGCCAGCTCTTTTAAGGCATTCAGAAGAAGCGCGGCGGAAGCACCCAGAAGATCTGAGGTTTTTCCCGTGATCAGGCGGCCGTCTTCCAGCTCGATAGCGGCTGCGGGAGCGCCGGTAGCTTTTTCGCGGTCCAGCGCCGCGCCCACTACCTTTCGGTCTTCCACACAGGTGTGTGCCTGCTTCATAAGAAGTTCGATCTTGAAGGCTTCTTCATCTGTGCCGGTGCCATCCTGCAGGTGATCCAGAGCGGTATAATAGCGGCGGATGATTTCCTGGCGGGCGGCTTCCCGGCAGGTTTCATCGTCTACGATACAATTTCCTACCATGTTTACGCCCATGTCGGTGGGAGATTTGTAGGGGCTTTCTCCGAAGATCTTCTCGAAGATAGCGTTTAATACCGGGAAAATCTCCACATCCCGATTGTAGTTTACGGTGGTCTCACCGTAAGCTTCCAGATGGAAGGGATCGATCATATTTACATCGTTCAGATCTGCGGTAGCGGCCTCGTAAGCCAGGTTGATCGGATGTTTTAACGGGATATTCCAGATCGGAAAGGTCTCGAACTTGGCATAGCCGGCGTGTACACCCCGCTTGTGTTCATGGTACAGCTGAGACAGACAGGTGGCCATCTTTCCGCTGCCCGGTCCGGGGGCGGTGATCACCACAAGGGGTCTTGAAGTCTCGATATAATCATTTTTTCCGTAGCCGTCGTCGCTTACGATCAGAGGAATATTGCTGGGATATCCCTTGATCATGTAATGCAGGTAAACGCGGATTCCCAGCTTTTCCAGACGGGCCTGGAAAAGTTTGGCGGAATCCTGACCGGCAAACTGGGTGATGACGACGCTGCCCACATACAGGCCTTTTTCGGTAAAATTATCGATCAGCCGGAGAACGTCTGTATCGTAGG
>URYM01000078.1 GCA_900552095.1 uncultured Blautia sp.
CCAAAATCTCCCCAGTCCATACCTGCCGCAGCACCGTTCTGTAATTCCACAACCGCGGCTCCCGCCATAGCCGGAATCCCGGCAAGAAAGGCATATTTAACCGCAAACTTCCTCTTAAACCCACAGAGCAGACAGACAGTAAGCGTGATTCCCAGACGGGATACACCAGGCAGAACGGCAAACCCCTGCCCGACTCCGATCAGAAGAGCAGTCCAAAGACTTACCTCCCGCGGCAGGTTCTCCCCATCCCCCGCGGAATGTGCCACAAACAGCGCCACCGCTGTGATCAGAAATCCTATGCCAGGCCCCAGAAGCCCTCCCCAGAGAGAAGAAGCCGTATCACGAAACAAAATTCCGATCACTGCTGTGGGCAGCGTCGAAATCCAGAGGAGCAGTGCAAATTTTCTGTAGTTATTATGTATGATCTTCCGGTATCTGAGGGCATCCTGATGGGTTTTGTTGCGAATATAACTTTTCAGATTCGTCAACAAATCCCCCAGCATATGCACTGTTTCTGCCAGCAGACGATGGATATCTTTACTGAAAGCCATGCAGACTGCAGCCAGAGTTCCCAGATGCAGAACTACCGGGAATAAAAGCCCCGCACCATCGTCCATCTGAAAAAGATTCTCAATCACAGCCAGATGGCCGGAACTGCTGACCGGCAGAAACTCTGTCACGCCCTGGATGAGCCCCAGAAGAATTGCCTCAATAATTGTCATATGGTTCATCCTTACTTTTTAAAATTCACATTATATGCCGTATTATTATAGCACAGATCAGGCTTTCTTACAACCGATCATTTCATACAATTTTGCAAGCGCTTCCCGTATTCCGCCCACCTGATCAATCAGCCCTTCTTTTACCGCCTCTTTCCCGTCCAGCATGGTTCCCACATCCTTAACCAGAAGAGAAGTATCCAGCATCAGGCTCTCCAGGCGTTCCACAGAAATATTGGAATGACCGGAAATAAACTCTGTAATCCTGTCCTGCGTCTTTTCCATATTCCGGTAAGACTGTTCCACTCCGATAAACATTCCATTTGTCCTCACCGGATGGATCACCATAGTAGCGCTGGGTACAATAAAAGAATAATCGGAAGAGACTGCCAGAGGCACACCTATGGAATGTCCTCCGCCCAGAACAAGAGAGACTGTAGGTTTGCTCAGGGATGCGATCATTTCCGCAATGGCAAGTCCCGCCTCCACATCTCCTCCCACCGTGTTAAGAAGAACAAGAAGTCCTTCAATCTGGGGATCGTCTTCCACCTGCGCCAGCCTGGGCAATACATTTTCATATTTCGTCGTTTTGGAACGTTCTCCCAGCGACTCATGCCCCTCAATTTCCCCGATAATAGTCAAAAGATGAATCTGGCTGCGCAGGCTGGCCACATTCCCTACCTTTTCCCCTTCTCCGCGGGAAGTCTGTTTCGTTTCTGTCTGATTTTCCATCTGCACACGCTCCTTGCTTTTTTCTTATCGTGCCCGGGCGTGTTAAAAAATATACCTGATATTGCAGCAGGGCCGGCATTTTTTCAAATGCCGGCCCGCCTGTAAAAACTCTTTCTTATTCATCCCAGTTATGATAAACATACTGCACATCGTCATCCTCTTCCAGAAGATCCAGCGTCTTCTGAAGACTTTTCACAGCTGCCTCATCTGTCAGTTCCACGTAGTTCTGAGGAATCATGGTCACATCCGCTTCTGCCATGGGAATCCCTTCTTTTTCCAGCACTTCTCTTACCGCTGAAAAATCATCGGGAGCTGTCAGCACCTCGTAGCTGTCTTCCTCCTCGGCAAAATCCTCTGCGCCCGCATCCAGAGCCAGCATCATCAGATCATCTGCCTCCATCTCGCACTCTTCCTTGGAAATAATGATCTGTCCCTTTTCATCAAACATAAAAGAAACACAGCCTGGCGTTCCCACATTTCCGTTTCCCTTGGTAAAGGCGCTGCGCACATTGGCAGCCGTACGGTTTTTGTTGTCTGTCAGCGTTTTTACGATAATGGCAATTCCATTAGGGCCGTATCCCTCATATGTAATATGCTCATAGCTGGAGGCGTCCGCTGACCCGGCTGCCTTTTTAATTCCCCGGGCAATCGTGTCGTTGGGCATATTATTGGCCTTTGCTTTGGCAATTACATCGCGCAGCTTGCTGTTATTAGCCGGATCGGGACCGCCCTCTTTTACGGCAACCACAATCTCACGGCCGATAATTGTGAAAATCTTTCCCTTAGCCGCATCATTTTTCTCTTTCTTATGTTTAATGTTCGCAAATTTAGAATGTCCTGACATCTGTTTCTCCCTCTTTCTCCTGTAATTTTTCTACTCTGACTTTTTGTATCGTATTATGTTCCACCGACAGAATCTGAAACAGAAAACCTCTCGCCTCCACTTCTCTGTCCTTCCGGGTCGGAATATGCCCCAGAAGCGAAGTCAGGTAACCGTTCAATGTCTCAAATTCCTCTATGTCGGAAAAGTCCGCATTCAGCACTGCGCCCACCTGATCCAGAGGCGTCAGCCCATCCATCAGAATACTGTCATCGTACTGCGGCTGGATATAGTCATCGTTCTCATCATATTCATCCAGAATATCGCCCACAATTTCTTCCAGAATATCTTCCATCGTCACAATGCCCGCTGTCTGACCGTATTCGTCTACCACCACAGCCATGTGCGCTTTCTTGCTCTGCATCGCCTTGAAGATATTGTCAATACTTCTTGTCTCCGGTATGAAACCTACCGTACGGATCAGCCCCGGAATCTCTTTCAGCATCCGGTCTCCGCAGCTGTTTCTGGTGAGCTGATACATGGCATCTTTAAAATGAATAATCCCCTGAATGTTGTCAATATTTTCATTGTACACCGGATAACGGGAATTATTTCCCTCCAGCATCCGATCTACCACTTCTTTCAGAGTTTCTTCCTCATCAAAAGCTTCTATATTTTTCCGATGGGTCATAATATCTTTGGCATCCTTATCTGAGAACTCCATGATATTCTGAATCATCTCGGCTTCGCTCTCCTGGATCACTCCCTGCTCGTGGGCTTCATCCACCAGGCCTATGATCTCATCCTCCGTCACATCATCCCCGCTCTTATGGGGATCCATGCCAAGAAGACGGACTACCAGATCGGCCAGCCCCATGGTCGCCGCTACCACCGGCCGGAAAAAGCCTACCAGAAAGCGAATGGGTTTCAGCAGAACATAGACCGCGCGGTCTGCATGGTGTGCGCAGATTTTCTTCGGGATCAGAATACCGAACGCCAGCAAAAGGATAAGTCCCGCCAGCACCACCAGTACAGAAGCCAGTATACTGACCAGCCTGCTGTTCAGATCCGACGCAAACGGAATCATCTGAAGCAGATCATACACATATCCGGAAAAGGAGTGGATCAGGAAAAATCCCGAAATAATACTGAGCAGCGTGGACACCACCAGTATCGTATTGATCAGCGCCGCAGGTCGCTCCAACATGCGCAGCAGCCAGGCACTTCTTTTGTCGCCTCCCGCCGCCTCCTTCTTCACTTCATTTTCTCCCACCTGCTGGATTGCCGTCCCAAAACCGTAGGCAATTCCGTTAAGCAAAATAAAAATCAGAAAAATGATGCACCCCGCTATGGGGTTACTCCCATCGTCCATAATATCTTCGTTCTTTCCTCTCTTTCTTCTGTAAGCCGCTCCCGCGTATTCCCCATCGGGTACCCCGAAATCCAAACTTCTTCGGAGTGGGCGGGCTTTGCTCGTCAAAGTATATCATTTTCGGGCTGTATCGTCAAGCTTCTTGCTATGTAGGCAGCTCCAGACTGATCTTCAGCGCCCTGTTGACCTCTTTCAGCACATCCTGATCCAGATGACAGACCTTGTCTTTCAGCCTGCGTTTGTCTATCGTTCTCAGCTGTTCCAGCAAAATAACAGAATCCCGGACAATATCGTAAGAAGACGCATGGATCGCGATATGTGTCGGAAGCTTTGCTTTGTTCATTTTTGAAGTAATAGCCGCACAGATAACTGTGGGACTGTGTTTGTTTCCGATATCATTCTGAATAATGAGAACCGGTCTTACTCCCCCCTGCTCACTGCCCACTACAGGCCGCAGATCCGCATAAAAAATATCCCCTCTCTTAATTACCACATCATTCACACTCCGATTATATTGATTTAATTCTAGTATTTCCAGATTCTGTCTGTATATTCGGATTGCGCGCTCTTATTTTTTATCGATACACTCTTGGCACCCGCTTGCTGATGCAGCAGACAAACTCGTAGGGGAAACGCCCCGAAAGCCGCCCCAGTTCATCTGCTGTGATCCGCTCATCGCCCTGTGCTCCCAGAAGTGTCACTTCATCTCCGTCTTCCGCCTGCGGGATATGCGTTACATCAACCATAAACTGATCCATACAGATCCGCCCCAGAATCGGTGCTCTCTGTCCGCGGATCAGTACCTGCCCTTTTCCTGATAAACTGCGGGGATAACCATCCGCATAGCCCACAGGGATTGTGGCAATCCGGGCAGGCTCTTTTGTAACAAAGGTTCCGCCATAGCTGACTTCCACGTCTGCCCCTGTTTCTTTTATGTACGAGATATGCGTTTTCCATTCCATTACCGGCTGCAGATGCACCGGCTCCCGCTCTACCTCATCCGACGGATAGATCCCGTAAATCGTAATGCCGGCCCGCACCACATCCAGATTTGCCTGGGGAAGACGGATGATACCGGCACTGTTACTGCAGTGGCGGATTGGAATTGAGATGCCCTCCCTGGAAAGTATCTCCAGAAAATCAAGGTATCGCTGCAGCTGTCTCTGGGCCGGAGCTGTATCTGCCTCATCTGCCCGGGCAAAATGAGTGAACATCCCTTCAATCTCAAGCCCCGGCAGTGCTTTGATTTCCCGGATCAGCGCCACGCTTTCCTCCCGGTCAGGGAAACCGATCCTGGTCATGCCTGTATCCACCGCCAGATGAATGGGCAGTGTCCTATTCAGCCGCACCGCAGCTTCTGAGAGCGCCTGCGCATGAGAAAGCTTCCACACAGCCGGACGGATCTGAGCACTTACAAGCTGCTCATAATGTTCCGGAAACGTGTAGCCCAGAATCAGAACCGGTTTCTGAATCCCATGTTCCCTCAGCTCAAAGGCCTCCTCTGCAGTGGCAACTGCATATCCCCAGATCCTGTCATTCTCCTGTATCGCCCTGGCAATAGGAACTGCTCCGTGGCCATAGGCGTCCGCTTTCACCACTGCGATCATTTTCGTTCCCGGCTGAAGGTTCGCTTCCATCTGACGAAAATTTTCTTTCACTGCCTGTATATCCACTGTCACATAAGTCCGACTGTTCTTCATCTCTTTCGTCTTCCTTTCTCCATCCTCTTAAGAACTCTTCCTATCTGATCCGGCAGTTCTCCGGCCATAAGAGCCGCTCTTCCACTCTCTTTTGCCAGAAGATCTCCCGCTTTTCCGTGGAGCAGAACCGCCGCAGGTGCCGCCCGCTCCGGCTCCATTCCCAGCGCCAGAAGACCGGCCGCAGTCCCCGCCAGCACATCCCCAGATCCTGCCGTGGCCATCCCGTCATTTCCCGCCGTATTTACCCAGATCTGTCCATCCGGCAGAGCACAGACTGTAGCCGCATCCTTGCAGACGGCTATGCAGCCGTACGCTGCAGCCAGCTGCCTTGCCGCTTCCGGCAGATCCGCAAGCACCTCTTCTGTCCCCTTCCCCAGAAGCCGTCCCAGCTCTCCGGGATGAGGTGTAAGTATCCAGCTACCCGTCTTATAACTTCTAAGTTCTGGTTCTTTTGCCAGAAGATTCAGCGCATCTCCGTCCAGAACCACCGGCTTTCCGCCGGCAGCGGCCAAAAACGCCTTCAGTTTCTGCAGAGCTTCCGGGGACTGGCCAAGCCCCGGCCCTGCTGCCAGCACATCCGCCCAGGCAGAAGCCTGTTCCACCGCCTCTGCCCCGCCGTTTTCCAGCATCGCTTCCGGAATCATACACTGAAGGATCTCCCTGTTTTCCGGCACTGTGGCAATCCGCACCATTCCGCAGCCGGTGCGAAAAGCTGCCTTTGCTGCCAGGTAAGCGGCTCCGCTCATATTTTTGCTTCCCGCCAGCAGCAGCACTTTGCCAAAAGTCCCTTTATTTCCTCCCTGCGGCCTTTCAGGGATCCAGGACATCTCTTCCTCTGTCAGAAGATGCATCACCGTCTGTCTGGGAAGCTGCTCTGCTCCGTAGATGCCAATGTCCGCCACTGTAACTTTTCCCGCATAGGAAGCCCCCGGATATAAAACAATTCCGTTCTTTTTATATCCGAAAGTAACTGTCGCATCAGCTTTTACTGCCGTCCCCATAACCTGTCCGGTTCTGCTGTGTATCCCCGAAGGAATGTCCACGGACAGAATCCGGGCCGAGGAGCGGCTGATTCTGTTAAAAAGTTCTCCCTGCTCCTGTCTTACTTCCCGGTCAAGTCCAATTCCGATCACTGCATCTACTATAGTAGTATATGAATCCCATTCCGGTTTCTGCACCCTTGTCGTACCACAATTTTCCGCTATTTTCAGCTGAGTTTTCATTTCTTCACTCATTCTTCCCGATCCTGCGAGAAAATAGGCGGCTTTTCTTCCTGCCAGATGAAGGAGCCTGGCAATGGCAACCCCATCCGCCCCGTTATTTCCAGATCCACAGACCACCAGAACCGATTCCAACGGAAAATCTTTCAGAACTTCCACGCAGGCCAATGCTGCCCGCTCCATAAGAACCAGTGAAGGAAGACCCACCTTCTCAACAGTCCTCTGATCCAAAGCCTTCATCTGCTGTCCATCCACTGCAAGTTTCATTTTCCATCCCTCTTAACTGCTTTTTGAGGAAAGATTCCCTTCCACAGCTCTTCCCGCAAAAAGGGACGCTGCAAAAACGTATCTGAATCTTCCTCACCGTCCTGCAGCATCCCTCTTTTTATTCATCCTTTTTCTTCCTGTCAGTCCTTCTCTTTGCCATGCTCTCTCTGATAATGATTCAGATTATAAGAAAGACGCATCAGACTCTCGGAAAGGTGCACATTTTCTACAATCACATTAGAAGGCACAGTCAGATTCAGATCTGTATGGGCAAAATTCCAGATCGCCTTAATGCCGCATTTTACCAGCCGCTCCGCAGTCTCCACCGCTTTCGCCTTAGGGAGCGTCAGCGTAGCGATCTCCACGTCGTTTTCACGGATAAAATCCTCCATCCGATCCATCATCTGAATCTCAATTCCCCGGACGGAAACTCCTTCCAGCACCGGATTGACATCGAAAAGCCCTATGATCTTAAATCCCCGCTTCTCAAACTGTACATAGTTGGCCAGAGCCTGTCCCAGATTCCCCGCCCCCACAATGATCATTTTGTGGGTTCTGTCCAGTCCCAGGATCTTCGCAATTTCCATGTAGAGATATTTCACATTATAGCCATACCCCTGCTGTCCGAATCCTCCAAAATTATTCAAATCCTGACGGATCTGAGACGCTGTCACATGCATCCTCGCGCTCAGTTCGTTGGATGAAATTCTCTCCACTCCATCTTCGATCAGTTCACCCAGATATCTGTAATATCTGGGCAGCCGCCGGATCACCGCTCTTGATATATCTTTTTCGTCCAAGAGTCTTCCTCCTGTTCTGCCTGTATTCTATTGATTATTATATCCTAATTAAATGGGGATTGTCAAATAAGTAACAGGTTTTTCCTCGATTTTTTCTTGTTTTTTCTGTTCTTTCTATTATAATAGATTTGATACACAAACAGACGAGGAGGTTTTTTATGATTCTGTCATGTCAGAACTTAAAAAAAGCATTTGGGACTGTCTCCGTTATCCGGGAGGCATCCTTCCACATAGAAGACCGGGAAAAAGCCGCCCTGGTGGGGCCAAACGGCGCCGGCAAATCTACACTGCTGAAAATGATCACCGGAGAGCCTGTCTCTTATACACATCTCCGAGCCCACGAGACCGTACTAGATCTCGT
>URYM01000079.1 GCA_900552095.1 uncultured Blautia sp.
ATCTACACGCGTAAGATCGTCGGCAGCGTCAGATGTGTATAAGAGACAGCTCTCACATGATCGATAATCGAACCATTTAAATCTGCGGATACCATAGAAATATGATGGGGTGTAATATCCAGTCCGATAGCTACACGGTAATCCGGAACAATAGATAAAGCTCTCGCTTTTCTTCCAACATTGGAAGAAAAAGTTCCATTTTCGGCTACCAGTCCTTCTTCCTTTAACGAATTCAAGTTCTGTGTTGTTGTTGGAAGACTCAAATTTAATTCTGCAGCTATTTCCTGTTTTGAAATTCGCTGACGGGCAGCAATCAGACGAAATACTCGATTCCGGTTAATCTGTTTCACTGACTGCAAAGTTCTTTCTGCCATAAAACAAGCCCTTTCTCACGTTATTTGTAATTTCCATCATATAACAGTTTTCTTTATTTGGCAATCCATTTGGCAAATTTATTTATATTTATCCTTATTTCCCTTGACTTTTTGTTTGATGTGCATTAATATGTCAATAAATTATATAAAATATTTTTGCAAAATACTTTTTCTTAAAAGGAAGGAGACCGAACATGAAAGCTGCATATTTACAGGAAAAGCAAAAAATCGTTGTACGTGATGATCGTCCCTTGCCCTCCCCATCTGCAGACCAGGCTCTGATTAAAATCGAATACTGCGGAGTCTGCGGCTCTGATGTACATTTCTACAGAGAAGGAAAAGTTGGAGACGTTCCCGCGCCTAAAGACTTTATCCTAGGCCATGAAGTGGCTGGCACTGTAGTAACAGTAGGAGAAAATGTCAAACACTTAATCCCTGGAGACCGTGTCGCTCTTGAACCTGGATACCCTTGTGGAAAATGCCAGTTCTGTAAAACAGGGAAATATAACCTCTGCCCGGATGTACAGTTCTTCGCAGATCCACCTGTAGCAGGCGCTCTCCAGGAATATGTCGTTCACCCTGCCAGTATGTGCTTTAAACTTCCTGATAATGTATCCACAGAAGAAGGGGCTCTTGTGGAACCTCTTTCTGTCGGTATGCACGCAGCTTCACAGGCAAGTGTTACCCTGGGAGACCGTGTTCTTATATTAGGCGGAGGCTGCATCGGCCTTGTCACCATGCTTGCAGCCAAAGCACGGGGCGCTTCTTTTCTGGTTGTGGTCGACTTATTCAAAAAGCGTCTGAATATGGCTCAAAAACTAGGGGCTACTCACGTAATTGATGCCAGCTGCGAAGATGTGGGAAAGCGTGTAAAAGAAATCTTCGGCAGCCTGGGAGCTGATATTGTCTTTGAAACTGCAGGAAGTACTTCCACAATCGCCCAAACTCCCCATTACGTAAAGCCTGGAGGCACAATTTGCCTAGTAGGTATGGCTTCGGAAAGTATGGTGTCCTATAACTTCAATCAGATTATGATGAAAGAAGTTACCATAAAATCTGTATTCCGCTACCGCAATCTCTATCCCTCCGCAATTGACGCCATTGCCAGCGGTGCGATCAATGTAAAACAACTAGTCACCCATCATTTCACTTTCGACCAAACAGATCTTGCATTTCATACCGCGGTAACAAATGCAAAAAACGAAATTAAAGAAATTATTCAGTTCTGACCTTCAGCGGCAGCATCTCCAGTTCTTCCAGCGCGATACAGCTGGGGATGCTGCCCTTCTCCACCGCCCTCCTGCATTCTCTCAGGTTCATCCACCGAACCTCCTCCACTTCCTCTGTCTGAAGCTTCAGCTCTGACAGATCAGGATCCTTCCACAGACAATAAACCCGGCTTACCTGGTTATCCACAAAAAGCTCCCCGTAAAACACTTCTTCCCAGTAAATGGTTCTTGTTCCCCGGAAACAGAATTCTTCTTCCGAAGCCCGGATCCCCAGTTCCTCCAGAAGTTCTCTTCGTGCTGAGGGAATCCATTCTTCCCCGGCCGGAATATGTCCGGCGCTGGAAATATCATAACATCCGGGATGAGAATCTTTTCCCTGACTCCGTTTCTGCAGAAGAACCTGCACCTCGCCTTCCTGCTCTCTTAAGATCCACACATGGGAAGTTCTGTGCCGTATCCCGCGGCGATGCGCCTCTTTTCTCTCCACCCGCTCTCCGGTGGGATTTCCCTTTTCATCCACCACATCTAACCATTCCATCTTTTTCTCCTCTCCGGTACTGGGTAGGGGTAATTCCCAGACGCATCTTGAAACACTTATTAAAATAACTTGCTGAACCAAATCCCGAGGCAAATGCAATCTCTGTCACCGAATCTTCCGTCTGCTCCAGCGCATCCAGCGCCATGCGCATGCGATACTGCTGCAGATATTCTCCCGGTGTACACTGCAGATATCTCTCAAAGCAGCGCAGACACTGACTTCTGCTCAGAAAAGCGGCCTGTGCGATATCTGCAAGACGGATGTTTCCGCTGTAATTCTTATGGATAAAATCTGTCATCTTCCGAATCCTCTCATGTCCCTTTTCCAGCGCTCTCCCCGCCTTCTTCTGCGGGAAGTTCCCCTCACACAGAAAAACCAGCCAGAGCCGGGCCAGTTCCAGACACATCCGATACTCCCAGTGTGCCTCCCCTCTCTTTTCTTCCAGTCTGCAAAGTTCTCTCAGATGACAGAGTGTCTGAGGAAAGCACTCATCCAGAGGAACTCCCGCCACTACAGGATCTTCTGTAATTCCCCTGACTTCCTGTGCTTCCATACGGCTCCCCTCGTAAAAACTCACCATTTTCTCAGGAAAGAGAAAACTCCTGTAACTGCTTTCTCCATGCCCATCAATCTGATGCAGGCAGGACCGGTTCAGAAACATCCCCTGCCCCTCTCTCATTTCCCAGCGCTCCCCATATACCCGAAAAGTCACCCGGCCTTTTCTGACATATACAAACTGAAGCTCCTCATGCCAGTGTGTGTGAAGAAATCCCTGATTCTCCGGCTCGCAGCGGCGCTGATCTACATGCAGCACAAGCAGCGGAAAATCCGTTCCCTCATAGGGATTTCTGGAATAAATCTCCGTTTTCTCCCGCTCCATCCTCCTCACTCCCATCAAAAATGAAACTATTTTACTATATTATAGCGGATATTCTGCTATTTTCCCACTGATTTTCGTGATATTCTTCTATCGCAGACAGAGTTATGATTTTATTTTGGAGGTTTTTATGATTATTGAAGGAAATGAAACAGAAAAAGAAGCTATGCGGCTCTTTCATCAGGGACGCCGCGCAGAAGGCCTGCAGCTGCAGGAAGCATTTGCCGCTGCCTTCCGCACGGAATATGCAGTAAAAGATCACTGTCCCTGTAAGAAAAAAGACTGCCGCTACCACGGAAACTGCAAAGAATGTGTCGCTATCCACAGAGCGCACGGAGAGCATCTGCCGGAATGCCTGGCTGCCGCTCTCCGCTAAGCCCTCCCAGCTGCCCTTCATATCCGGGCAGGATTAAAGTTTCTGAAACGTCTCTTTTAAGGCAGGATACAGCAGGCGGAATTTCTGATACCTGCGCTCATATTTTTCCACCAGTTCCGGTTCCGGCTCTACTGTCTGAACCACCTTTACCAGTTTTTCCGCCGCTTCCTGTACCGTCCGGAAAGCCCCGCAGCCCACCGCTGCCAGAATGGCTGCACCGTAACCCGGTCCTTCCTCACTCTCAATCACTTCCACAGTGACATTCATCACATTGGCAATAATTTTTCTCCACAGCGGGCTTTTTGCCCCACCGCCGCAGATTCTGGTCCTGGTGATCTCCCGGCCCAGATTTCTGGCCACTTCAAGCGAATCCCGCAGTCCAAAGGCCACCCCTTCCAGAACTGCCAGCGTCATATCTTCCCGCGTTGTATCCATGGTCATTCCGGTAAAAGTCGCTCTGGCTCTCGGATCATTGTGAGGAGAACGCTCTCCCATCAGATAGGGCAGGTAGAAGACCTGATTTTCTCCCAGTTTTTCAATCCCCTTCTGTTCCTGCTGATACTGATCTGTACGCAGAATTTCTTCCATCCACCATTTATTGCAGGAAGCTGCACTCAGCATACATCCCATCAGGTGATATCCCCCGTCTGCATGGGCAAAAGAATGCAGCGCATTATTTTCATCCACACCGAACGTCCGGCTGGAAATAAACAGTGTGCCCGAAGTTCCCAGAGAAAGATTACAGCCTCCCTCGCCCACAGTTCCTGTTCCCACTGCCGCCGCCGCATTATCCCCCGCACCGGCAACGATCCGCACTGTCCCCGGAAGTCCCAGCTCCTCTGCCTGCTCCGGAAGGATCTCACCCACTGCCTCATAGCTCTCACACAGTCTGGGGAGCTGCTCCTTCTTTATCCCGCAGATCTCCATCATCTCTTCCGACCAGCGCCTGTGTTCCACATCCAGCAGCAGTGTCCCGGAAGCATCTGAATAATCGGTACAAAATTCTCCGGACAGCCGATATACAAGATAATCTTTGGGAAGCATGATCCTGCGGATCCTCCGGAAATTCTCCGGTTCGTGCTTCTTCATCCACAGAATCTTGGGCGCTGTAAATCCTGCGAAAGCAATATTCGCCGTGCAGGAAGAAAGCTTCTCCTTTCCTATCTCCCGGTTCAGATAAACGGTTTCCTCCTCTGTCCGTCCGTCATTCCACAGAATAGCCGGCCGGATTACCCGATCCTCCTCATCCAGAACCACCAGACCGTGCATCTGGCCGCCGAAGCTGATTCCTTCAATCTGATCCCTGTCACACCCTTCTGTCAGCTCCCGGATTCCTTCTGCAGTCTGATGAAACCAGTCTTCCGGATTCTGCTCTGACCAGCCCGGATGGGGAAATGAGAGCGGATACTCTCTGGAAACAATCTTATGAATCTTTCCCTCCTGATCCATCAAGAGCAGTTTTACCGCTGAAGTCCCCAAATCAACACCTATATACAACATACCTTTCCCTCCCAGCTCTGCGCTTTTTTATGAGTCCAGTATAGCATATTTTTTCACATTATGAAATAATTTTTCTCACACCGGGAATCCCATATTTCTCTTCTGCCATGCGTACCGCCGCATTCACCGCTCTCGCCATGGCCTCCGTGGCAAGCGCACTTATCATGTCCACATTTCCCTTCAAATCTCCGACCGAAACGGCATAAATACTATCCCCATCCGCAGATGTATGTACCGGCCGGATCGTCCTGGCATACCCGTTGTGGCTGGCGGAGCAGACTCTCTGCAGTTCCATTTTATTTAAGCCGGCATTTGTTGCCACCACACCTATGGTCGTATTGGCTGTAAACAGATTTTTCTGCTCCGCCTTCGCAAGAAGCGCCAGAAGTTCTGTCTCGCAGTCATCAAACCCGTCTCCGGAAAGATTTCTCAGGCCGGCTATCTTCTCATGTGTATGACAGTCGTAAATATCTCCCAGTGCATTTACCACCACCATCGCTCCCACTTTTAACTCTCCCAGCTGCAGGCCGCAGGTTCCCAGACCGGACTTCATCATCCCCATTCCGCCCCGGGCCTTCCCCACGGAAGCGCCCATTCCCGCACCCACATTTCCCTGACAGCCCCTGTGCTTTCCCTCCCAGGCATCTGCACAGGCGTCATATCCCATTTTTTTATCCGGACGGATTTTCGCCGATCCCACGCCCAGATCATAGATACAGGACTGGCAGACCAGTGGAACTTTCGCGTATCCGGTCTCGAATCCGATCCCTTTTTCCTCCAGAAACTCTGCCACACCGCAGCCCGCTTCCAGTCCAAACGCGCTTCCACCGCTTAAGACTACCGCATGGATAACTTCAGAGGCTGTCAACGGAGCCAGAAGGGCAGTCTCTCTCGATGCCGGGCCGCCTCCCCGCACATCTGCAGCTGCCGCCATTCCTTTCTCCGAAATCAGCACGGTACAGCCGGTACCTGCTTCCTCGTCCGCCGCATGCCCGATCTTAAGTTCCCCGATCTCCTCAAAAGGAATCTCCCGGATCCCCAGCTTGTCCATCTTCATTTTTCTGCCTCCTTCTTTCCTTTCAATTCATAATAAAAAATGTACTGCTGCAAGATTCCCTGCATTCCTCTGTACCTTCGTGCAGGAAATCCTCTCTTATAATGAAGTTCCAGTGCCTGGCGGATATGAGTATCCACGGGAAAAGCCTCCAGATGATGCAGGGCAAACAGACAGATACAGTCAGCCACCTTATCCCCCACGCCAAAAAGCTGCAGCAGTTCTTCCTTTGCCTTCTTATACGGAAGGACTGCTATCTTCTCCAGATCCGTGTTCCCATCGCACACGGCCCGGGCAGTCCGCACCACATACCGGCTCCGGTATCCCAGATTACATTCTTTTAGTGCCTCTTCCGGAAGTTCCGCCAGCACCTCCGGTTTCGGAAAAGCATAGTAAATCTCTCCCCGGAAATTCTGTTTTCTCTCCCCGTACTGCTCACAGAGATTCCGGATACAGCGCCGGATCCTTCCTATGTTATTTTGCTGGGAAATCAGAAAAGAAACGATCATTTCCCAGAGATCCTGGCGGAGAATCCGGATACCGGATCCAAATTCAGCCGCCTGCGTCAGATACCGGTCTCCGGGATTAATACGATCTATGCAGCTTCCATAATCTCTCTTCAAATCAAAATATTCTTCCCAGAACCCGGAAAATTCTTCCTCCTCACAGGAAAAACAGCATTTGTCTCCCTCCTGAGCCACCTCCAGATAACGGTCTTTCGCCACAAGCTGCCAGGTGTGCCCTCCCCTTGGCTCCATCCGAAAACACTGGCCGGAATCACAGATCTGGGCAATACTAAAATTTTGAAACCTTCTTTCCATCCTTCTCCTCTCCTGCTGTCAGGGTCTGCATCGCTGACAGGCCTCATATCCCTGAGCCGTCACCTCTTCTTTTGTTCCTGTAAATTCCTGCCGGTTTTTGGCACTGATTTCTTCCGCACTGGAGCAGGAGGGTCTGTGAAACTTCTTCGTGTTTGTATTCAAAATGTAAGTCTCTTTCTGCCCGTCCTCGCTTCGGCTGTCCGCCCCGTCGTCTGTACTTTCCCGGCTTTCCCCGGTAGCATAATCGATCTCCACTCCCGGCTGTACATTATAGACAAACACATTATAGCTGATCCCTTCCCCCTCATCCTCTACAGAACGGGCTTCCATCTGAACTCCGGAGGCTACCAGATTATCCCCTTCATACACCGGAGTCACCCGGTACTGCACATGATTTCCCGTTTCTTTTACATAATCTGCCACCATGTTTTCAAAAGGGAGCATCCCCTCCACGTTCATATACCTGGTTCCTGTGATCAGATTTTCCTCATTGGCATTTTCTGCTGTAAGCTGATAACCGATCAGATGACAGCGGTTATACAGATATTTTCCATCCACATGATCATATTTCACTGTATGCCAGCCGGAAGGCTTTACCTGACCGATCCCCTCCCTCTCTTTCGTCGACATGGTATCAGTTCCCACATTCGCCTCCGCCGTTCCGCAGCGTCCCAGTTCATCCAGCGGACTGTAAGTCTCATACGATTCCTCTGCTTCCTCCTCCAGCTCCGGTACGTTTCCGTTGATCTCCACATAAGGCTGCCCGCTGTACTCCGGTATTTCCTCCAGTGCAATATTTTCCGACTGCGCTGCATTTCCTGTCTGCGTGTCTGCGCTTCCGCTCACCGTCTCTCCGCATCCTGCAGTTCCTATACACAAAAAACCGCACAGCAGAATAATCCCGATCTGTTTTCTCCTCTTCATCTTTAACTGTCCTTTCTCATTCTGTAAATCTCTCTCGTTATCTTCTCATGAGATGTCCCCGGGAAATCTCCGGTCTCCTCCAGGATAAAATCTTCCCAGTTCCCCGGAAATGTTCTGTCGGAGGGATATCTGCGGTTCCACCAGTAAACGATCAGTTTCTCCACCCCTGCAAACCCATAGCATTCCGGCAGTTCTTCTGCAAAACAAAACTCTCCCGCCCCGGCTTTCTCCAGATAATCCTCCTCTATCCGAAGTGTGGGAATCTCTTTCTCAAAAAGCCCTGCGCTGTAAGGAGC
>URYM01000080.1 GCA_900552095.1 uncultured Blautia sp.
TTTTAAGACTGATTCCCAGTTTTTCAAAAAACTGCAGCGTTTCCTCCAGCGGAAAATGCCGGATCACTTCCATGGGAAAATCGGTACGGCCGCAGTGATAAAATTCTGCCTTAAGTGCTTCATTCGTCAGATTACATCTCCCGTTTCCGGTGGCCAGAAGCTTTTTTCCCGGTGTCTCATTATGCTCCAGCACTGTCACAGAAGCCCCCTGTCCGGCCGCCTGGATCGCAGCCATCAGTCCGGAAGCTCCCCCTCCCAGAATCAGAACCTTTTTCATGGCCCTCTCCTTCCTCTATGGCAGAGTCACAAGTCCCGCATCCACCATCTTCTGCAGACTCATCAGAATCCCAAAACGCCCGTGCTCCCAGGTCAGGCCGCCCTGAAAGTACACCGTATAAGGCGGTTTGATAGGGCCGTCCGCAGACAGTTCAATGGAAGATCCCTGAACAAATGCGCCGGCTGCCATAATCACATCACTGTCATAACCGGGCATCGCCCATGGTTCCGGCGTTACATGGCTGTCCACAGGAGCCGCCGCCTGGATCCCCTGGCAGAAAGCGATCACATGTTCCGGCTTTCCAAAAGTCACCGCCTGAATAATATCATGGCGGGACTCTCTTCCGTCCGGACAGACCAAAAAGCCGAGACGCTCATAGATATTGGCAGCAAAAATGGCCGATTTCAGTGCGTTTGCCGTCACTACCGGAGCCATAAAAAATCCCTGATAAAAAGCCTGATTGACACCGAGGGTAGCGCCCACTTCTCCGCCCAGACCCGGACAGGTCATACGGTAAGCTGCCTGATCCACATATTCCTTCTTTCCGGCGATATAACCGCCGATCGGAGCAAGGCCGCCACCGGGATTTTTGATCAGAGATCCCACAACCAGATCTGCCCCCACATCGGAGGGTTCCAGTTCTTCCACAAACTCCCCGTAGCAGTTATCCACCATACAGATCACGTCCGGTTTCACAGATTTAATAAAAGAAATCAGTTCCCCGATCTGCGCTACTGAAAAGGTGGGCCGCGTCAGATAACCTTTGGATCGCTGGATCTCCACCAGACGGGTCTTCTCACCGATAGCATCCCGGATCGCCGGATAATCAAACCCTCCGTCCGGAAGCAGTTCCACCTGACGATAGGTAATCCCGAACTCAGCGAGCGAACCTTTAGAAGGACGGATTCCGATCACTTCCTCCAGCGTATCATAAGGTTTTCCCACCGGGGAGAGGATCTCATCCCCAGGGCGCAGATTACCTGCCAGTGCAATCGCCAGTGCGTGTGTCCCACAGGCAATCAGGGGACGCACCAGACAGGCCTCAGTATGAAAAGTTTCTGCATAAACCCGCTCCAGCGTCTCCCTGCCCGGGTCATCATATCCGTAACCGGTACTGCTTCCCAGACACTCCGCGCTGACTCTGCATTTCTGCATGGCTCCCACCACTTTCAGCTGGTTATACTCCGCCGTCTCATCAATCCCGGCAAAACGCTCTTTTAATCCTTCTTCTATTTTTTCTCCAAAAGCCAGAACCTGCGGGGAAATCCCCAGACTCTGGTACAGCTTTTGTTTTCTTTCCTGATTCATTGGTCCCTCTCCTGTTTTTCCTTCCAGATTTTTATCATTTGTTCCAAAATAGCGCGCTCATCCCCGCCAAATGCTCCCCGCTCCAGCCAGATCACATCTTCTTCCCGCTTAAACCAGGTGATCTGTCTCTTGGCAAAATGCCGGGTATCCCGCTTCAAAGTATAAACAGCTTCCTCCAAAGAACATCTTCCGTCCAGATAATCCAGCAGCTCTTTATAGCCCAGTCCCTGCATGGAAACCATATCCCTGGTACATCCCCGGTCTTTCAGCGCTTTCACTTCATCCAGAAGCCCCTCTTCCATCATCTTATCCACCCGGGCATCAATTCTCTCATAAAGTTCTTTCCGGTCATCATTCAGGACAAAATATGCAAAGCAGTAAGGACTCTTCTTCTCCCGCTCCCGCCGGTTATGCTCAGAGATTTTCTCTCCCGTAAGATGATAAAATTCAAGCGCCCGGATCACCCGTTTTTTATTGTGGGCATGAATCTCCCCGGCCGCTTCCGGATCAACCCTGCGAAGCTGTTCATGCAGAAAAAGAGCACCTTTTTCCTCTGCCATCCGCTCCAGATCTTCCCGGTAAGCCGGATCGCTCTCATTTTCTGTAAAATCAATATCCCGGACAATTGCCTGGATATAGAAGCCTGTGCCGCCCACCAGGATCGGGATCCGTCCCCGGCTGTAGATCTCCTCCATAGCCGCCTTTGCCATCTCCTGAAACTTTACCACATGAAAAGCCTCTTCCGGATCCAGAACATCAATCAGATGATGAGGAACTCCCTCCATCTCTTCCGTACGTATCTTGGCTGAGCCAATATCCATATGGCGGTACACCTGCATAGAATCAGCAGAAATGATTTCTCCGTTCACTTTTTTCGCCAGAGCAATGGAAAGCCGGGTCTTCCCCACAGCTGTGGGACCGGTCAGTATGATCAAAGGTTTTTTCATCTTGCCTCCTACACAATCCGCTTAAATTTCTTCTCCAGTTCATATTTACTCATAGAGATAATCGTAGGTCTTCCATGAGGACAGTGATATGGATTTTCCAGCGTCATCAGTTCATCGATCAGCCTTCTGGCTTCCTGCTCGGAAAGTCGGTTGTTTCCTTTTACTGCCGCTTTACAGGCCATAGAAGCTGCCTTCTCTGTGAGAAGTTCTGCCGGCTCCTGACCCTGCCGTCCGCTTTCCAGACTGTTCAGAAGTTCCAGAAAGAGAGATTCCTCCGCAATTCCAAAGAGATTATAAGGAACCGCCCGGATGCTGTACTCTCTCCCTCCGAAAGATTCAATCTCAAATCCAAACGAAGCAAAAACATCCATATACTCCCTTAAAACAGTCTCTTCCTGCAGAGTCACGGACACGATCAGAGGAGGAGAAAGAATCTGAGAAGTGATTTTCTTCTCCTTCAGTTCCTGCAGGATCCGCTCATAGAGAACTTTTTCGTGAGCCGCATGCTGATCAATAATATAAAGCTTCTCTTCAAACTGTACCAGCCAGTAAGTATCAAAAATCTGGCCGATAATCCGGTGACGGCAGACCGCCTCCTTTGAGAGCAGCTTTCCGTCAAAAAGAGTAAGCTGCTCCGCTCGCTTCTCCTCCGGCTTTTTCTCCTGCTCCGCCCGGTAAGGAAACATAGGCTTATCCGTGGTGGCGGAGAGAACCGGCCTCTCTGTTTCTTTCTTTTCTCTTAAGATCCGCTGCCGTTCAAAGGGCTCAGGCGCCTTCTGAAAAGCCTCTCTCTGCCTTTTTTCCTCCTCACGCTTCTCCTTTACGGCCTGCTTTTCATCCAGCACCATCTCCGGGATCAGTTCCTTCTGCTCCAGAGCCTCAGCCACCGCCCGGTAAACACTCCGATACAGCTGCTCCTGGTCATCAAAACGCACTTCCATCTTGGTGGGGTGAACATTGACGTCCAGATGTTCTCCATTTACGGTGATGTAAAGGGACGTAAACGGATATTTGTGCTGCATCATGTAAGGTTTGTACCCATCCTCAATGGCCTTCATCAGAAGACGGCTTTTGACGTAACGGCCGTTGATATAATAATTTTCAAAATTGCGGTTTCCCCGGCAGACCGACGGTTTCGCCGCAAACCCCTCGATCGCCACATATGCATCCTCATACGATACCGGAAGCAGTTCCCGGGTAATCTCCCTGCCGTAAACCTGATAGATCACTTCTTTCCGGTTATTATTCCCGGAGGTATGAAGCTTTGTCTGCCGGTTCTGGATATACTTAAAAGAAATCTCCGGATGAGAGAGCGCCAGCTGCTCGATAAAACTGCTGATATACCCCGCTTCTGTCACAGGAGACTTCAGGAATTTAGCCCGGGCTGGCGTATTGAAAAAAAGATTCCGGATCAGGAAGGTCGTTCCCTCAGGGGCTCCCACCTCCTCCATTCCCTTTTCTCTTCCTCCCTCGATCACATAACGTACGCCCGTCAGATCTTCCGCCGTCTTGGTGATCAGTTCCACCTGGGAGACTGCAGCAATGCTTGAGAGCGCCTCCCCCCGAAAACCCAGGGATGAGATCTGCTCCAGATCGGAAATCTCCCGGATCTTACTGGTCGCATGGCGCAGAAAAGCCAGCGGAACCTGCTCCCTGGTAATCCCGCTGCCATTGTCTGTAATCCGGATAAAAGTAATCCCGCCGTTTTCAATCTCCACCGTAACCGCCGAAGCGCCTGCATCGATCGAATTTTCCACCAGCTCCTTTACCACGGAAGCTGGCCGCTCCACCACCTCGCCCGCCGCGATCTTATCAATTGTCTGTTGGTCAAGTACCGCAATTGTCTTCATTTTACCACCGATTCTTCAGCTTGTTCTGCAGCCGGTAAATGGTATTCAGCGCATCCACCGGCGTCAAGTTGCTCACATCTATCTCTTTTAATTCTTTCAAAATGTCATCATCCTGTACCGTATCAAAAAGGGACATCTGTTCCAGATCCACCGGGTCGTAATGGACCGGCCGGGATTTCTTCTTCGCCATCCCGCCAGTCATCTCCTGAATCGCTTCCGTGATGTCCGCATCCGAGAGCTGCTCCACCAGTTCTTTCGCCCGGGTGATCACCGAATCCGGCACTCCCGCCAGTTTTGCCACCTGGATTCCGTAACTCTTGTCAGCGCCGCCCTTCACGATCTTTCGCAGAAAAACAATGTCATCGCCTTTTTCCTTCACCGCAATACAATAATTATTGACTCCCGGAATCTTTCCCTCCAGTTCTGTCAGCTCATGATAATGAGTAGCAAATAAGGTCTTGGCTCCCAGAAGCCTTGGATTACTGATATGTTCGATCACAGCCCAGGCAATCGAAAGCCCGTCAAAGGTACTGGTTCCTCTGCCGATCTCATCCAGGATAAGGAGACTTTTGCTTGTGGCATTACGCAGGATATTTGCCACCTCATTCATCTCTACCATAAAAGTAGACTGACCGCTGGCCAGATCGTCAGAAGCACCTACCCGGGTAAAGATCCTGTCTACGATCCCGATCTTTGCCTTTTCCGCCGGAACGAAACATCCAATCTGCGCCATCAGCACGATGAGCGCCGTCTGACGCATATAAGTAGATTTTCCCGCCATATTGGGGCCGGTGATAATAGATACCCGGCTTTTCCCATTATCCAGATAGGTGTCGTTGGCGATAAACATATCGTTGGAAATCATCTGTTCTACCACCGGATGACGTCCGTTCTTGATGTCGATCACACCCTTGTCATTTACCGTGGGCCGCACATAATTATTCCTCTGAGCCACCACAGAAAGAGAGGCAAACACATCCAGTGCAGCCACCGCCTTGGCGCTTTTCTGAATTCGTTTTACTTCTCCGGAAATCTGCTCCCTCACCTGGGAAAAGAGCGCATATTCCAGTGCAAAAAGCTTGTCCTCCGCCCCCAGGATCATGTCTTCCAGCTCTTTTAAGCGGGGTGTGATATAGCGCTCTGCATTTGCCAGCGTCTGTTTTCTTGTATAATAATCCGGAACCAGATCCTTAAAAGAATTGGTCACTTCCAGATAATATCCAAACACCTTATTATACTTTATCTTCAGCGTACGGATCCCGGTCTTCTCCCGCTCCTGCGCCTCCAGTTCTGCCAGCCATGTTTTTCCTTCTGTTTTCGCCTTCCGGTACCGGTCCACCTCCTCATGGAAGCCATCCCGGATAATCCCGCCTTCTTTCATCGCCAGGGGCGGATCCTCCACGATCGCTGAATCAATCAGCTCCTTCAGATCTGCCAGTTCATCCATTTCTTCCCGGATCTGAACAAGCAAGGGGCTGGTAAATTCCTGAAGAATATTTTTAATATGGGGCAGCATGGCAATCGAAGTGCCAAAGGCAGTCAGATCCCTGGGATTGGCAGACTGATAACTGATCTTGCTCATCAGACGCTCCAGATCATAGATCGGCTGCAAATACTCCCGAATCTCTTCCCGAAGCATAGCCTGCAGGTTCAGTTCCGTAACAGCATCCAGTCTTTTATTGATCTCTTCCGCATCAATCAGAGGCTGCTCGACATAAGAACGCAGCATCCTGGCTCCCATCGCTGTCTTGGTCTTATCCAGTACCCAGAGAAGGGAACCTCTCTTCTGTTTCTCCCGCAGAGTCTCCAGAAGCTCCAGGTTTCTCCTGCTGGAACTGTCAATCAGCATAAATTTTTCTGCCATATAAGGATGGATCGCCGTCATATGTAAGAGAGAATTTTTCTGTGTTTCCAGAAGATACTGAAACAGCGCGCCGGCTGCAGTTGCCCCTGTGTCATAATCAGAAAGCCCTAATCCCTCAAGTCCGGAGACCTTAAAGTGCTCCCGCAGTGTCCTTCTGCAAAGATCTTCGTCAAAATACCAGTCTTCCAGTACATTAACGCAGATCCCCAGCCGGTTGTGCAGATCATCCAGATCCACGCCGCTGACCAGCAGAGTCTTATTGCAGATGATCTCCGCCGGAGAAAACTTGTAGATCTCATCCAGAAGTTTTCTCTCCCGGTCCACTTCTGTCACAAAACAGTCCCCGGTAGTAATGTCCGCCGCAGAAATCCCGTAGTGATCTGCCATTCCCACCACAGACATAATATAATTATTTTTTGATTCGTCCAGATTCTGGGTATTTAAGTTTGTTCCCGGCGTAACGATCCGTACGACTTCCCGTTTCACCATTCCCCTGGCAGTCTTTGGATCCTCCACCTGTTCGCACACCGCCACTTTATAGCCCTTCTCGATCAGACGGCTGATATAGGTTTCCGCGGCATGATAGGGCACACCGCACATAGGCGCCCGCTCCGGAAGCCCGCATTCCTTTCCGGTCAGCGTAAGTTCCAGCTCTTTTGACACCGTTTTGGCATCCTCAAAAAACATTTCATAAAAATCACCCAGGCGGTAAAAGAGAATACAGTCTTTATGTTCTTCTTTCGTCGCCACGTAGTGCTGCATCATTGGTGATAATCCAGTCACACTTCTTCCTGCCTTTCCGTGGGAGTACCCATATAATAAAAGCCCCTGCAGGTATCCAGAGATACGGAAATGATCTGTCCGATCAGCGATTCATCCCCCGGAAAATGCACCAGCATATTATTGGTCATCCTTCCCGTCATAAGCCTTTCATCGTGATCGTTTTTCTCCTCCACCAGAACCTGCTGCACCGTCCCGGTCAGCCTTTTCGCTTCCTCCCTTGCAATCTCCTGAATTTCATTCAAGAGGCGGTCAAACCGGTCTTTTACCACATCTTCCGGCACCTGGTCCTCCATCCGGGCTGCCGGAGTTCCGCTCCGCCTGGAATAAATAAAGGTAAATGCACTGTCAAATCGTACCTTTCTGACTACATCCAGTGTCTCCTGAAAATCTTCTTCCGTCTCGCCCGGAAATCCCACAATAATATCCGTGGTAAGGGAAATATCCGGCACTGCCCGGCGGATCCGCTCCACCAGATCCAGATACTGCTCCTTGGTATATCTCCGGTTCATCTCTTTTAAGATCCGGCTGCTTCCGGACTGCAGCGGCAGATGCAGATGATTGCAGACCTTGCTGCATTTTCCCATCACCCGGATCAGATCATCCGAGAGATCCTTGGGATGGGAAGTCATAAAACGGATCCGTTCCAGTTCTTCAATCTCCGCCACCTGCTCCAGAAGCTGCGCAAAAGACAGGGGCTCTTCCAGATTTTTTCCGTAAGAATTCACATTCTGCCCCAGAAGCATAACTTCTTTCACCCCGTCCTTTACCAGCTTCCTGATCTCATTTAAGATCTCTTCCGGCTTCCTGCTCCTCTCCCGTCCTCTCACATAAGGAACAATACAGTAGCTGCAGAAGTTATTGCAGCCGAACATAATCTGTCTCTTATACACATCTCCGAGCCCACGAGACCGTACTAGATCTCG
>URYM01000081.1 GCA_900552095.1 uncultured Blautia sp.
GGAGATGTGTATAAGAGACAGATAGGAAGTTTGCAGCTGAAAAGAGAAAAGAATATGGAATCCCGGACGCAAAAAAGGTATAATGAAACCAGAGGCAGAGAGTTTTGCTTCTGGTTCTTTTTAAGCAGAAAAGAGAGGAGACGGCGTATGGACAGAAAACTGGAACGATTACAGAAGATGATAGAAGAAAGCCGCTATACAGTTGTCTTAAGCGGTTCGGGAATGCTGGCGGAATGTGGGACTACCAGCCTGAAAACCCAGGAGCGGGCGTATGATATTGAGGAAACTTACGGTTCTTCACCGGAGTATATTTTTACCAGTGCGTATTATAATACCCGTACGGAACAGTTTTTCCATTTCTATAAAGAAGAGATTTTAAAAAAGATTCCCGAGCCCACGGAGAGTTTCTATGTTCTGGCAGAGATGGAAAGAGCCGGAAAGCTGGATTGCATTGTGACAGCCAATATGTTTGACCTGTGCCAGAGAGCGGGCTGCACGAGAGTGATCGACCTTCACGGCAGCATTTACAGAAACCGCTGTCCGCATTGCGGGAAAGAATTTGATAAGGATTATATTCTGGAGGCGGAGGGAGTTCCCAGGTGTGACGTCTGCGGGACTGTGGTGCGCCCTCAGCTGACTCTCTTTGGAGAGATGATGGACAGTCAGCTGGTTGCGGAGACAGCGGAAGAGATTGAGAAGGCAGACCTTCTGATACTGTTGGGAACTACGCTGTCTTCTGAAGTATATGTACATTATGTGCGGTATTTTGAGGGCAGGCATCTGGTGATTATCCACCGGGATCCCCACCATTCTGATGAGAAGGCGGATCTGGTAATTTTAAAGGAACCCAGAGAGGTACTTCCCTGTCTGAAACTGGATGGGAAAAAAGAAAAGAACCAGGGAGAAAATTCTTGACAGAGAATACAGATTTCCAGTACAATCTGAGAGCAACTAAAAAAACAGAATGAGGGAGTACGACAAGATGAAGCGAAGAATTGCCAGACTTCTGGTCTGCGGGCTGCTGGTGCAGAGTCTTCTGGGAAATGCGGCGGTGACCCGGGCTGAGGAACTGCCGGTGACGGAAGCGGCCGAGGAGCAGGAGTTGACAACCAACACGCCTCACCAGACAGAAGAGGAGACAGAAGATTCCGGAGAAAAACCGGAAGAAGAGCAGCCGGAAACCGAGCAGAACCAGAAAGAAGACACGGAGACTGTGCCGGAGGAGAAAGAAGAAACAGAAGCTGATCCGGAACAGGAAACGGAAGAAAATAGCGAGCCGACGCCTGAACAGACGCCGGCTCGAGATGTGAAGGGAAGTCTTCAGGTTCAGCTGAGCTCAGCGCTGGGCGGGCCGGACCATCAGAGTTACACGGCAGTGCTGAAGGGATCTTCCGGGAGCGAAAGCAAGATGGAACTTTCGGAGATGGAAACGGCTGTCACCTTTTCTGATCTGGAGGATGGAGACTATGAACTTCTCGTATCAGGGAAAGGGTTTGAGACGTACAGTCAGAAACTGCAGATCGGGAAGAAAGCGTACAGTGTTCAGCTGTATACAGATTTTATCGGAGGATTTGATTTTTCAGAAGGGAAAAGACATCCTGGTGTTCTGCTCTACGGAGATGTGAACGGGGATCAGAAACTGGATGAAAAGGATCAGAACCAGATCATTGCAGCTGTGGAAGATCAGACTGCAGAGGGAGATTTGAACGGAGACGGAAGTACAACGCTCGTGGATCTGCAGTATTTTGCAGCCCATTATAAGACGGGGCTTGACACGAAAGCTTCCGTGCAGAGCAGCATTCCCGGGGCGATGTCAGATACCAGTGCAGAGGGAACTCAGATCGTGGGCGGAGAAGAACAGCTGGATAAGCTTTTTCAGGCAGAAGGCAGCGTGCAGCTGAAGCCGGAGAAAGGCGGGGCGATCACAGAATCCAATCCGGTTGCCTTAAGTTTTGATTTTGCTTTGGCAGGAGATCCTGTTATGGAGGGGGTCGTAATTCATGCCCCGCAGAGTGGAAACGGAGCCATTGAAAATGGAAAGGTGCAGATCACTTATCTGGATGAGAACGACCAGGAGAAACAGATGGAAGTTTCAGTGGGCGCATCAGCCAGAACATCCGGAGCGTCTGTAAATCGGGAACCGGACGGAACGCTGGTGATCGATTTTGGAAAGCAGATCGCGGTAAAAAAGGTAGTTCTGGTGGTGACCGGAACGAAGAATCAGGGAAATCTGGCTGAGATTTCCCAGGTGGAATTTTTGAATGATATGGAGTCCAGGATTCCGGCGCCGGAGATGGATATCCCGGAAAATCTGGCTGCCCGGGCGGGGAATAAGGAATTTACCCTGAGCTGGGATCCGGTCAGAAATGTAACGGGATATGAAGTCTCTATTTCCAGCGAGGGAAGAGAAGAACTGAGAAAGACAGCGGACAACACGATGGATGTGAAGCTGTTTCTGAATGAAAAGCTGGAAAATAAGCAGGAATATGTGGTCCGCGTCCAGTCTGTGAACGGGCAGTGGAAGAGCGGATTTGGAGAGGCCATAACAGTCATTCCCCGGACGGATGAGAAACCGGCGCCTCCGGACAATCTGAAGGTGACCGGCATGTACCAGGGGATAAGAGCTTCCTGGAAGCAGATGAAGGATACGGATTCCTATAATCTGTATTACCGTGAGGAAGGGGAAGAGGCTTATCAGAAGATCGAGGGGATCAAGAGCAATCAGTATCAGCTGGAAGGCCTGAAAGAAGATACGGTCTACTATGTATATGTGACAGGAGTAAATGAACTGGGAGAGGGAGCGCCTTCTCTTGAATCCTATGCACAGACGGCCAGTTTGAAAGCTGCAAAAATGCCGGGCTATAAACTGCTGAATACAGATGCGGGTGAAGGTAAGCTGAGCAGCCATATCGAAAGTGCCGTAAGAGGCCGGGGAACTATGGTGGACAGCCCCCTGGATGAGGCTGGGGAGAAGACAGCACTGGGTGTGTTTGATAAGAGTTACCGTTCTTACTATTTTATGGAGGACTGGGATGACGGAGTGGCATACCCGGGAGAAGGAAAGGGAATTACCGTAACCCTGGATGATTTCTATAAGATGGATACCTTTACTTTTGCAGAGTCGGAGGATCTGGGAACCGGATTTAATGCGGCATCCGTCTTTTACTGGGATGAGGAGAGCCAGAAGATGGAGCAGGCCTCCTGTACGCTACAGCAGAAGACTTCAGAAAACGGAAGAAAATATTATCTCATCCGTCTCGCAGATCCGGTGCGGACCAACAAGCTCCGTTTCGGCTTTGGAAGAGGCGGGAATGTGAGAAATATCCGGATCGCCGAACTGAATCTTTATCTCTATGACAGTCTGGCGGATGATATTGAGGCGCTGTACGCGGATGACCTGTATACGACGCTGCGGGCGGATGTGACAGAGAAGACTCTGGAGGAACTTCAGAACCGTCTGGACACCCCGGACGAGGTGAGCCAGGAGTATCATCCGGACCGGGAGCAGCTGCAGAGAGAGCTGGATACGGCAAAGGCAATCTTCCGGGAGGAAGCGCTTCAGGAAGCGGTGAAGGTACATACTTCCATCACAGCCAGTGCGGATGGCCATCTGAATGGAGTGGGCGGATTAAATGACTGGCAGCCGCTGGGGATTTCCGCCTATGAAGGGGAAGAACTGACCGTTTATGTGGGAGCACCCGGAAAGAAAGCAGGAGATAATACAGATCTTACGCTGGTGGCTACTCAGTACCACGGCGAGGCGGCTTCCTGGAGCCGGGAGATCGGGCGTCTGAAGGTGGGAAAAAATGAGATCACAGTTCCCGGCGGTATGCAGAGTATCAATGTAGAGCACGGAGGTGCGCTTTATGTGCGCTATACCGGAAGAAAGGACGCTGCGGAATATGGAATCCGTGTGAGCGGCGGAACCAGGATTCCGGTTCTTGACCTTTATCAGACGACGGAGGAAGAGCGTCAGGAGAGGCTGCTCTCTTATGTGGAAGCGCTGGAGAAGCAGGCGGCTGATCTGAAGAACGATCACGAAACACACCGGAAAGAAAGCCGGGTGGTGGATTACGATTTTGACCAGGCAAACTGTATCCTGGGAACCACGGATATTCTGATGAAAGAGATGATGTATTCCGTTCCGGGCGGTCAGATTTTGAGTGCACTGGGAAGCGGAAGCACGGCGGAGAAAGCGGAGAAGCTGGATCAGTCCCTGAAGGCAATGGAACAGCTGATGCATCTTTTCTATCAGCATAAGGGACTCAGCGATGCGGCTGATGCAGGCGGAAAGGACAGGCTGCCGGCACGTCATTTAAATATCCGTTACATGCGTATGTTTGCCGGAGCATTTATGTATGCTTCCGGAAATCATATCGGAATTGAGTGGGGCTCTGTCCCTGCGCTGGCATCTTCTGTGCCTGTTGTCAGCGAAAACGGAAAATATAAGAGTGGAAATCTCTTTGGATGGGGGATTGCCCACGAGATCGGACATCAGCTGAATCAGGGACAGTATGCAGTGGCGGAGATCACAAACAATTATTTCTCCCTGCTGGCACAGGCCAAAGATACCGCTGACTCGGTACGGTTTGATTATCAGGATGTCTACGAGAAGGTGACTTCTCAGACGATGGGCTATTCCGATAATGTATTTGTGCAGCTGGCGATGTACTGGCAGCTTCATCTGGCCTATGACAGAGGATACAATTATAAGACGTATGACACCTGGAAGGAGCAGTTTCAGAATCTTTTCTTTGCCCGCGTAGATGCTTATGCAAGGGATGCTTCCCGGGCGCCTGCGCCGGAGGGAATTGCCCTGAGCCTCGAAAGTAAAAATGCGGATCAGAATCTGATGCGGCTGGCCAGTGCGGCGGCAGGAAAAGACCTCACAGAATTTTTCACCCGCTGGGGACTGACACCCGATGCGGCTACAGCTGCCTATATGCAGCAGTTCCCTGAAGAGGAGAGAGCGATCTATTACGTCAATGATGATGCCAGAAGCTATGAGATCGAGAATGGAACGAAGGGCACGATCAAGGGAAAAGACGTGATCTCCCCGAAGAGCAGTGTTTCTGTCAGCGATCAAGTGCCGAACCAGGTAACCTTAAACCTGAAAACCACAGCGGCAGATCCGAATGTGATCCTGGGATATGAGATTACCCGCTGCACGATGGAACAGGGACAGATCCAGCGCGAAGTTGTGGGATTTGCCACAGAGGAGACGTATGTGGATACGGTTTCTACCATCAATAACCGGGTAGTAGCGTATGAGGTGGCTGCGGTGGATCAGTTCCTGCAGCGTTCAGCAGTTCAGAAAATCGGAGAGGTGAAAATCTCGGGAGATGGAAGCCTGGGCAAGGAAAAGATGACGCTTACCTCTAATCTGGTATCGGACCAGGATGAGAGCAGACCCGGTGAAGAGGGAAATCCCTGTGAACCGCAGAGCGCTCCGGCTTATGAGCAGATCATTGATGGAGATTATTCCGCGGTATACACCGGAAGCTCTGAAAAGGCAGATCCGGAATTGACTTTCAGCTTCCAGCGTTCTTTTGAGGTCTGCGGGCTGAAATATACAGTGGCAGACGGAGCGGCGCCCATCGAAGCGTATGAGATTCAGGTAAGAAGCGGCGGTGAGTGGAAGACCGTAAAGAGCGGATCCTTCCAGATGGAAAATGGAAGCCAGACCGTTTACTTTGAAAATGAAAATCAGGATCCCTGGGTTGCCACCTACGATGCGGAGGCCGTGCGGCTGGTTGCCAAAGGACAGGCCGGAAAGAAAATCTCCGTTTCCGAGATTGATATTCTGGGTCCCAGCGGAGACAATATTGAATTTTATGAAGACGGGACACCGGCGATCGGTATTCTGAAAGAGGATTTTGTGTACGACCAAAATACCGGAGATGCGATTCCGAAGGGGTCTTTGATCTTTACAGGAACTTATAAAGGAAATCCTGCCTATAATGTAGTCATGCTTTATGACGAAGAAGGAAATCTGGTGGGTGGAAGCGACAGCCAGGGCGCATTAAAGGCACAACAGATTATTCTGGCAGAAGTGCCGGAACATGGCGAATTAGGCGAGACTTCGGATGGAAGCTGGATCTATTATCTGGAGCCGGGAAGCTTTACAGAACTGCCCGGCCAGGTGAGAGCGGAGCTGTACCGGGTGGACAATGCCATGACGAATGAAGGCCAGCGTCTGGTCAGCGATACGATGCTGAAAAAACTGCCGGAAAAACTGCCGGAGATCAGCCTGAAATAAGAGGTGGGAAGGAGAGAAAAAGTGAGGAAAAATAAAGGAAATAAATACATCTTTTTGCTGATGTTCCTGTCTTTCTTTCTCTTTGCCGCACCGGTGCGGGCGGCAGAGCTGGAGGAAGTTCTGATCGAACCGAATCAGGACCGGGCAGAGATCACAGTAACCCTTCCGGAGGAGCAGCAGGAGGAGATTACCTCTCTGCGTCTGGGATTTCAGCTGAAAGTGGTAAAAGGAGAGCCGGAGGGGGTGAAAGCGTCTTTCCTGTTTGCGGAAAATCTTCCGGCTGCCGTACAGGAATACCGGTATCAGAAGGAAAAGGAAACTCTGTACGTATATCTTTCCGGAAGAGAAGATCTTTTTAAGGAGCAGCAGCTCTCTTTAGGAACGATTCTTCTGGAAAGTTCACAGGAAGATGGCGCACAGGTATCTTTAAGCCTGATTCCGGATTCTCTGGAGCTTGTAAATCAGGCTTACGGCGAACTGGATGTAACGCTGGCAGAGGAGCCGGAAGAGTTTCTGACTGTGGGCCGGGGCGGAGAGCCGGAGGAGACGCCAACACCGGATCCGGAGGCGACTCCTGACCCGGAAGAAACGCTCACACCGACGCCGGATCCGGAAGGAACACCTGTTCCGGAAGGCAGTCCCACACCGGAGGAGGGGAATACGGTTGCCCCTACTCCCGGGAACGGAGCTGCAGAAGTGACACCGGCACCGTCTGGCGGAGAGGATGCAAAGGGAGCGCAGACAAAGGATTCTCAGCTCCCTGCTGTGTGGGCGGCAGCTCTGCTCCTGGCAGCATCCGGGACAGCCCTGACCCTTAAACTGCGAAAAAGCAGGATGGGAAAATAGAAAAAAACGTTTGAAAAAGCGTAAAAGCATGCAGGTTTCAGCTTTTATATGCCGGGAGGCAGGCTGGAACCTGCATGTTTTTTATTTCACGGGAAATCTTTATTATCAGCAGAAAATGCTAGAGTTTTCGGTGGTATCTTTTTTCGATAAAATAGATTAGAAAATAGAGGGTCATCGCCAGGATGCAGAGGAGCACAATGCTCATGATTACCATATCCAGCCTGAAAACCTGGCTTCCGTAGATGATCAGGTAGCCCAGTCCCTGCCGGGCGCCGATGAATTCTCCGATAATAACCCCCACAAGACAGAGTCCAATATTGATTTTCATGTTGCTTAAAAGATAGGGGATTGAGCCAGGCAGGATCACTTTAAAGAGAGCGTGGCGCTTTGTTCCGCCCAGGGTATAGATCAGCTTCAGTTTATCCGGATTCATTTCCCGGAAACTGGTATACAGGCTGATCACAGAGCCAAAAATGGCTACCGATATGCCGGCGGCGATGATTGTTTTCATATTTGCTCCCAGCCAGACGATAAGAAGGGGGGCCAGGGCTGACTTTGGCAGGCTGTTGAGGACTACCAGGTAGGGCTCCAGTACCCGGGCAAAGCCGGGACACAGCCAGAGCAGGACGGCCAGGGACAGGGAGAGAAAAACAACCAGAAAGAAACTGATCAGAGTCTCCGCCAGCGTAATGCCAATCTGCAGAGCCAGCTGTTCTTCCTGCCACATGGTGAGAAAAGTCCGGAAAACCCGGGAGGGGCTGCTGAAGATGAAAGGGTCAATCTGTCCGGTACCGGCGGCAGTTTCCCAGGCGAGAAGAAAAAGAATAAAAAG
>URYM01000082.1 GCA_900552095.1 uncultured Blautia sp.
AGATCTAGTACGGTCTCGTGGGCTCGGAGATGTGTATAAGAGACAGGGTAAAGGAGCAGGGGATCAGAAGTCTTGGCATTGAGGACGGGACGATTACTCTCCGGGAATATCGGGCGCTTCAGGAAGACCTTGCCGGTGTCACTTTTCTCCCGCTGGGAACTGCTCTGGAAGAATTGCGGGCAGTGAAAGAGCCCTGGGAACTGGAGCGGATCCGCCGGGCGGAAGCGATCGGTGATGCGGCTTTTGCCCGGGTGCTTCCCCTTCTGAAACCGGGCCTTACTGAGCTGGAGGTGGCCGCAGAGCTGGAATATCAGATGAAGCTTCTGGGAGCAGAAGGCTTAAGCTTTGATACCATTGTGGCTTCCGGCCTTAACTCTTCCATGCCACATGCGGTGCCGGGAGAAAAAAAGCTGGAGGCGGGGGACTTTGTAACCATGGATTTTGGCTGCCGCTATCGGGGGTATTGTTCCGATATGACCCGCACGGTCGTGCTGGGGAAAGCCGGACAGAGGCAGAAAGAGATCTATGAGACGGTCAGAAAGGCGCAGGAGGCAGCTCTCCTGGTGATCCGGGCGGGAATCCGGGGAAAGGAAGCGGATCGGGCGGCCAGAGAGGTGATCGGGGAAGCCGGTTACGGCGCCTTTTTCGGTCACAGCCTGGGTCACAGTCTGGGACTGTTTATCCATGAACAGCCCTCCCTCTCCCCGGTTTCGGAAAAGATTCTTCTGCCGGGGATGGTGGAGACTGTGGAACCGGGGATCTATGTGCCGGGATTCGGCGGCGTGCGGATCGAGGATCTGGTTCTGGTGACGGAGACAGGGTGTGAGAATCTTACTTCGTCGCCGAAGGAAATGATTGAATTGTAAAAGGTTTTTACGGGGGTAAAAAACAAAGAAAACAGGAGGATTTTACAATGGGTGATGCAGCAAAAACAAAACAGGATATTTTGGAGGGAAAAACGGCTCTGGGGATTGAGTTTGGTTCGACCAGGATCAAGGCGGTTCTGGTGGATGAGACCCATGAGCCGGTTGCTTCCGGAAGCTATGACTGGGAAAACAGTTTGATCGATCATATCTGGACGTACTCCATCGACGAAGTCTGGATCGGACTTAAGTCATGCTATGCCAGCCTGGCGGAGGAAGTGAAGGAACGGTACGGGGTGCCTCTTACTTCCGTAGGGGCGCTGGGAATTTCCGGCATGATGCACGGTTATATGCCGTTCGACCGGGAAGGGAAACTTCTGGTTCCCTTCCGCACCTGGAGAAATAATATTACCGGGGACGCTTCCCGGGAGCTGACGCAGCTGTTTGGCTATCAGATCCCTCAGCGCTGGAGTATCGCCCATCTGTATCAGGCGATTTTAAACGGGGAACCTCATGTAAAAGAGGTAGATTACATAACCACACTGGCCGGCTATGTCCACTGGAAACTGACCGGGCAGAAAGTGCTGGGTGTGGGGGAGGCCTCCGGTATGTTTCCCATCGACACAGAAGAAAAAACATTTAACCGGAGGATGATCCGTCAGTTTGATGAAAGGGTGGAGGAGAAAAACTTCCCCTGGAAACTGGGAGAAATCCTGCCGAAGGTTCTGACGGCGGGGGAGAGTGCAGGGACACTTACAGAGGAAGGAGCCAGACTGCTGGATGAGTCGGGAACGCTTCAGGCAGGGATCCCCTTATGTCCGCCGGAAGGGGATGCGGGAACGGGCATGGTTGCCACAGACAGCGTTGCCCGCCGTACCGGAAATGTCTCTGCGGGTACCTCTGTATTTGCTATGGTAGTTCTGGAAAAAGAACTCTCCCGGGTTCACGAAGAGCTGGATCTGGTTACCACGCCCGCCGGCGATCTGGTGGCTATGGTACATTGCCAGAACTGTACCTCCGATCTGAATGCCTGGGTGAATCTTTTTGAGGAATTCGCCCGTTCCTTCGGGATTGAGGCGGATAAAAACAGACTGTTCTCTGTGCTGTACAACAAGGCACTGGAGGGAGATGCAGACTGTGGAGGGCTTCTGACGTATAACTATTTCTCCGGAGAGCATATCACCGGATTTACTGAGGGAAGACCGCTTCTGGCACGGCAGCCGGACGGCAGGTTCAGCCTGGCAAACCTTATGCGGGCCAATCTGTTTACCGCTCTCGGTTCGCTGAAGATCGGCCTTGATATTCTTCTGAAAGAAGAGCATGTACAGATTGATTCCATGCTGGGGCACGGAGGTCTCTTTAAAACGAAAGGCGTGGGACAGAAGATTATGGCGGCAGCCATCGATGCACCGGTGTCTGTGATGGAGACAGCCGGAGAGGGCGGCGCCTGGGGGATTGCGCTTCTGGCTGCTTACAGGAAAAACAGGGAGGAAAATGAGGATCTGGATTCCTACCTGAAGACGAAAGTATTTGCAGGACAGTCGGGCAGCTGCCTTGATCCGGAGCCGGAACTGGTGGAGAGCTTTAATCTTTTTATCGAGCGTTATAAGAAGGGGCTTCCCATCGAGCGGGCGGCAGTGGAACATCTCGCCTGAGGATGGACTAAGGGAGAAGAAAAGTAAAAATTTAGAAAAATATCCGTACAGTTTTCATGGAATCTGTGCGGATATTTTTGTATTGACAAGAGCTTTTTGACTTAGTACAATTACTAATAAGTAGAGATTGTTTTATAAATCTTACTTATAAGAATGATTAATAAATAACCATAAGAAAAGGAGAAAGACCATGGCAAAAGTTGGAATTGTGATGGGAAGCGACTCTGATATGCCGGTGATGAGCAAAGCGGCCGACATGCTGGAGAAATTTGGTATTGAATATGAGATGAAGATTATTTCTGCACACCGGGAGCCGGATGTGTTTTTTGAGTATGCGAAGACTGCAGAAGAAAAAGGCTTTAAGGTGATCATTGCAGGCGCAGGCATGGCAGCTCACCTGCCGGGCATGTGCGCGGCAATTTTCCCCATGCCGGTGATCGGAATCCCCATGCATACCACTTCTCTTGGAGGACGGGATTCTCTGTACTCCATCGTGCAGATGCCCTCCGGCATTCCGGTTGCCACTGTTGCCATTAATGGCGGAGCCAACGCGGGAATCCTGGCTGCCAAGATCCTGGCAACCTCCGATGAGGAGATTCTGGCAAAATTAAAAGCATACAGTGAGGAAATGAAGGAGCAGGTTGTGGCAAAAGACGAGAAGCTGCAGGAAGTGGGCTATAAAGCTTACACAAAATAAATCACAAGGATCTGGAGGAAATTATGGATTACAAGAATGCGGGCGTTGATATTGAGGCCGGTTATAAATCAGTAGAACTGATGAAAGAACATGTAAAGAAGACCATGAGAGAGGAAGTGCTGGGCGGTCTGGGCGGATTTTCCGGAGCTTTTTCTCTGAAGAAGATCAAGGAGATGGAGGATCCGGTTCTGCTCTCCGGAACGGACGGCTGCGGAACAAAGGTGAAACTGGCGATCATTCTGGATCAGCATGATACCATCGGTATCGATGCAGTGGCAATGTGTGTCAATGATATTGCCTGTGCGGGGGGAGAGCCTCTTTTCTTCCTGGATTATATTGCCTGCGGAAAAAATTATCCCGAGAAAATTGCTTCTATTGTAAAGGGCGTGGCAGAGGGCTGTCTGCAGTCGGATGCGGCGCTGATCGGCGGCGAGACGGCAGAGCATCCGGGACTGATGCCGGAGGAAGATTACGATCTGGCCGGTTTTGCCGTAGGTGTCTGTGACAGAAAAGATATGATTACCGGAGAAAATTTAAAAGGTGGGGATGTGCTGATCGGCATGGCTTCCACCGGTGTCCACAGCAACGGATTTTCTCTGGTGCGCAAAGTTTTCGAGATGACCAAAGAGTCTCTGGAAACGTATTACGATGAGCTGGGCAAGACCCTGGGCGAGGCTCTCCTTGCGCCCACCAGGATTTATGTAAAAGCCTTAAAGAGTATCAAAAATGCGGGCGTGACGGTGAAAGCCTGCAGCCATATTACCGGCGGCGGTTTCTATGAGAATGTCCCCCGTATGTTAAAAGAGGGAACCAGAGCTGTGATTGAAAAAGACAGCTATCCCGTTCCGCCGATTTTCACTCTGATGGCGAAAAAGGGCGAGATCGATGAGCAGATGATGTACAACACCTTTAACATGGGTCTGGGGATGATTGTCGCTGTAGATCCGGCCGATGTGGATAAGACCATGGAAGCGATCCGGGCAGCGGGCGATACGCCTTATGTAGTCGGCCGCATCGAAGACGGAGAAAAGGGTGTGGAATTATGTTAAAACTGGCAGTTCTGGTCTCCGGCGGCGGAACCAACCTGCAGGCCATCATAGACGCGATCGAAAAGGGAACGATCACCAATGCAGAGATTGCCGTGGTGATCAGCAATAACAAAGGAGCCTACGCCCTGGAGCGGGCAAAAAAGGCAGGGATCCCAGCTTTGGCAGTCTCCCCGAAGGATTATGCGGATCGGGAGGCATTTAACCGGGCGCTCCTGGAAAAACTGCAGTCGTACCAGGCGGATCTTGTGGTGCTGGCTGGCTGCCTGGTGGTGATTCCCCAAATGCTGGTAGATGCCTATCCCAACCGGATCATTAACATCCATCCGGCTCTGATTCCTTCTTTCTGCGGGACGGGATATTACGGGCTGAAAGTACACGAAGGCGTATTAAGCCGCGGTGTGAAAGTGACGGGAGCCACGGTTCATTTTGTGGACGACGGAACAGATACTGGTCCTATTATTCTGCAGAAGGCAGTGGAAGTGCTGTCCGGTGATACGCCGGAGGTGTTGCAGCGGCGGGTCATGGAACAGGCGGAATGGATTCTTCTGCCCAAGGCTATTGATCTGATCGCAAATGGAAAAGTATCTGTAGTTGACGGACTGGTACAGATAAAGGAGTAAAAAGATGAAGATTCTGATTATAGGAAGCGGCGGACGGGAGCACGCGCTGGCCTGGAAGGCGGCAAAAAGTCCGAAGGTGGACAAGATTTTCTGCGCTCCGGGAAACGGAGGAATCGCAGAGTTTGCCCAGTGCGTAGATATCGGCGCTATGGAATTTGAGAAACTGGCGGATTTCGCAGAGGAAAATAAGATTGATCTGACTCTTGTGGGAATGGATGACCCGCTGGTGGGCGGTGTGGTGAATGTCTTTGAGGCCCGCGGCCTGAAAGTATTTGGCCCACGGAAAAATGCGGCAATCCTGGAGGGGTCCAAGGCCTTTTCCAAGGATCTGATGAAGAAATATAACATTCCCACCGCAGCGTATGAAAACTTCACCGATCCGGAAAAGGCAGAAGCTTATTTAAGGAAGGCAAAGTTCCCCATCGTGCTGAAGGCAGATGGTCTGGCTCTGGGGAAAGGCGTGCTGATCTGCCAGAATCTGGAAGAAGCTCTGGATGGTGTGAAGGAGATCATGCTGGATAAGAAATTCGGTTCCGCCGGAAATGAGATGGTGATCGAGGAATTTATGACGGGAAGGGAAGTGTCGGTTCTCTCCTTCGTGGATGGAAAGACGATCAAAACCATGACCTCTGCCCAGGATCACAAACGGGCCGGAGACGGTGACACCGGATTGAATACCGGAGGAATGGGAACCTTTTCCCCCAGCCCCTTCTATACCAGGGAAGTGGATGCGTTCTGTCAGAAATATATTTATCAGCCTACGGTTGACGCCATGGCAGCAGAGGGACGTCCCTTTAAGGGAATCATTTTCTTTGGCCTGATGCTGACTCCTGAGGGGCCGAAGGTGCTGGAATACAATGCCAGATTCGGAGATCCGGAGGCGCAGGTCGTTCTGCCCCGGATGAAAAATGATCTGATCGAAGTGTGCGAGGCCTGCGTGGAAGGAACGCTGGATCAGATTGATCTGGAGTTTGAGGACAATGCAGCTGTCTGTGTCGTTCTGGCCAGCGACGGTTATCCCGTTTCCTATAAGAAGGGATTCCCCATCAGCGGGCTGGAGAACTTCAAAGACCGGGAGGACTGCTTCGTCTTCCACGCGGGAACGAAGCTGGATGAAAAGGGAGAGATTGTGACCAGCGGCGGCCGGGTACTCGGCGTGACCGCTCTGGGAAGGGATCTGAAGGAAGCCAGAGATAACGCCTACAAGGCACAGGAACTGGTAACTTTTGAAAATAAGTATTACCGCCACGATATTGGAAAGGCCATTGACGAGGCATAAGAAATAAAGACAGATTTGCAGTAAGTAAAATCCTCCGGTTGCTGGGTAAAATCAGAATTGCCGGAGGATTTGCTTTGCAAAATTTTTCTTTTAGAATGGAAGAAGCAGCTATGGATAAAGAAGAGAGACTGAAACAACAGATAGAAGCATATCAGCCGTTTAACTTACAGGAAGAGCAGGATAGGGCAGAGATCCTGCGGCAGTTTGAGACGGCAGAACATATTATGAGCAGGGAGAACAGGAATGCTCATGTGACAGTATCAGCCTGGATTGTGAGTCCGGATCGAACAAAGGTGCTGATGGCATATCACAATCTCTATCAATCCTGGGCATGGCTGGGAGGCCATGCAGATGGAGAGGCTGACCTGAAACAGGTGATCTTAAAGGAAATCGAGGAGGAGAGCGGACTTGATACCGCCCGTTTCCTCTCAGATGATATTTTTTCGCTGGAGATCCTGACGGTGGACGGACACGAGAAGCGGGGGACATACGTTTCTTCGCACCTGCACCTGAACATCACCTTCCTTCTGGAAGCAGATCCGAAAGCGCCGATTCGCATCAAAGAAGATGAAAACAGTGCGGTCGGCTGGATCGCGGTGGAGGAAATTGCCGCAAAATCTACGGAGAAGTGGTTTGTAGAGCGGATTTACTCTAAACTGTGTGAGAAGGTGCGGGCGAGGGAGGAGGATTTACCGTAATTTTATGATTTTGAAATCCCCTCTTTTTGTTCCGGATTAGTGGTTGAGGATTTCGCCCAGAGCCAGGAGAAGCCGGTCGTTATCTTCCGGCATCATGTAACAGAAGCGGAAATACTGCTCATCCAGCGTGGGAAAGTTAGAGCAGTCCCGGATCATCAGTCCCTTGCGGATGCAGTGCTCAAAGACCTGATGGGCATTCAGATCTTTTTTCAGGATCCGTACCAGCTGGAAGTTTCCCATGGCAGGGTAGAGTTTTACGGTGTTCCAGGCGGAAAGGATCTGATGCAGCCGATTTCGTTCTCCTGAAATCAGGGATTTTGTCCTGCTGATATATTCTGTGTCGGAAAACATCAGCTGCCCGGCCAGTTCTGCCACGGAATTGATGCCCCAGGGATCTTTTTTTCCCTCTGCGCTGCGGATGAAAGACTGATTTCCAGTGACGGCATAGCCCAGGCGAAGGCCGGGGGCGGCGAAGAACTTGGAGGTTCCCCGGAGTACTGCCAGATTTTCGTAAGAAGCAGTGAGGGGAACGGAGGAAATGTCAGAGCCCTCCGGTGTGAACTCCACATAGGTCTCATCCACCAGGACGAAGATATGGTATGCCTGACAGGCGGTTATAATCTGTTCCATATCCGCGCGGGTGATGGCTGTGCCAGTGGGATTGTTGGGATTGCAGAGTACGAGAAGCTGAAGTTCCCGGTTCAGGCAGCTGAGAAGATCCGGCACATCCATCTGGAAATCCTGTTCTTCTTTCAGAGGATAGTACGCAGTGCTTCCGCCGGCGAGGGTGATGGCCCGCTCATATTCTGAGTAGGTGGGGCCCAGGATCAGAGCCTTTTTGGGACGTATATTCTGAATAAAAAGAGAGATCAGTTCGGTTGCCCCGTTGCCCACCAGCAGATGTTCCGGTCTGGTTCCCGCGTAGGCGGCAATCGCCTGCCGCAGAGCGGTGTCTGTCTCTTATACACATC
>URYM01000083.1 GCA_900552095.1 uncultured Blautia sp.
GATCTAGTACGGTCTCGTGGGCTCGGAGATGTGTATAAGAGACAGGTATATAAGAAATCAGGTGAAACGTATGCTGACAAAATACGGATTTTATATTGTGCTCGGTTATCTGGCCGGAGGAATGATGTTCGGGTACCTGATTCCCCGTCTCTTAAAGGGAATTGACGTGCGGGCTTTGAGCAGTGACGGAAATCCGGGAACGGCAAACGCTTTCTTTTACGGAGGAGCCTTCTGCGGCACGCTGGTTCTGATTTTTGAACTGATGAAAGGGTTTCTCCCTGTTTATTTCGCCGGGCGTACGCTGGGACAGAAAGGGATCGGCTTCGCTCTGGTGATGGCGGCGCCTGTTCTGGGGCATGCTTTTCCGGCAGGAAGAGGAAGGAAAAAAGGAGGGAAGGGGATAGCAGTTTCCTTTGGTGTTCTGATGGGACTGCATCCCCTTGTTTCTGTGCTGTGGCTTCTGATTTTCTGGTATCTGCTGTATTCGGCGGTTATTATTCTGGATCCTCACAGCTTTCGGACAGCAGTTACGTATCTGTGCTGGCTGCTTACCAGTGTTTTTCTAAAGCCGGGCGGAGCGGTTCTTCTGGGAAATCTTCTGATTACCGGAATTATTTTGAACAAGCACAGAGAGGATTTAAGAAGTATGGAAGAGAGGAAAATCCGGCTGGGATTGGGGAAAAATAGAGGATGAAGATATTGCTGTTATCCTGTAAAACAGGAGGGGGACATGACGCGGCAGGCCTTGCTGTCAAGGAGGCGCTGGAAGCAAGGGGACATGAGGCGGTTTTTTTTGACTACCTTACGCTGGCGGGAAAGAGAGTGTCAGATACGGTAGGAAGTCTCTATGTGAACACGGTAAAAAATATGCCGCATGTCTTTGGACTGGTTTATCAGGTGGGAATGATTGCCAGCCGGATTATGCGGAAATCTCCGGTTTATTACGTAAATGCAAAAATGGGGAAATATCTGAAGGAATATATGGAGAGAGAGCAGTTTGACGCAGTGGTGATGTCGCATCTGTATCCGGCGGAAACGATTACCTATATGAAGCGTCAGGGAATAGAGCTGCCGCTGACGGTGGCGGTTATGACGGATTATACCTGTATTCCTTTCTGGGAAGAGACGGACTGTGACTATTATGTGATTCCTCACGGGGAACTGGCAGAGCAGTTTATCCGGCGGGGGATAGATGGCGGGAGGCTTCTCCCTTTTGGAATTCCGGTGGGCAGAAAGTTTCTGAAAAAGGCAGACAGGGAGAAGGTAAGAACATTTCTCCGTTTACCGAAAGAGGGCTCCATGTTTCTTCTGATGGGAGGAAGTATGGGGGCTGGAGATCTGGAAAAGCTGACGAAGGAATTGCTGGCTCAGAAAAAGCAGAAAGATTTTGTCGTTGTAATCTGCGGAAATAATAAGAAAATGTTTCAGAGGATGAAGAAAAAATACCGCCAGGAGAGAGGTGTGATTCTTATCGGACAGACGAAGCAGATGGATTTGTATCTGAAAGCCTGTGATCTGATTTATACCAAACCGGGCGGGCTGACTTCTACAGAGGCGGCTGCTTCCCGGACGCTTATGGTTCACACTGCCCCGATACCGGGGTGCGAGACGGCAAACCGGCGTTTTTTTGTCCGGAGGGGGATGTCCATCGCACCGAGGACACTGGAAAGACAGGTGAGGAAAGGACGGGAACTCCTGGAAAAGGAAGAAGCACAAAGAAAAATGAGGGAAGCGCAGAGCAGATACGTAGAGGGAGATGCAGCGGAGAAGATTGCTGCTTTTATCGAAAAAACCGTCTCAGGATAATTTTACGGCAGTTTCCCGCTAAAAAGCCGCCCGGCAGATTTTTTGCCGGGCGGCCTTTTAGGAACTTACAGAGAAAATACCTGGGTAGCAATGGTGAAATAGATCATAATAGAGCAGGTATCTACTACGGTGGTGATCAGAGGAGCTGCCATGATGGCCGGATCCAGGTGAAGTTTTTTTGCCAGCAGAGGCAGGGTACATCCGATCAGCTTGGAGAGGATGACCGTTCCAATGAGTGACAGGCCGATCACAATTGCCAGCTTCAGGTCATGGTAGAAGAGAAGAATACGCAGTCCATTTGCCACAGCCAGTCCGGCGCTGACCAGGAGGGCAATCCGAAATTCCTTGAACATGACGCGGAAGATATCCCGGAACTGGATCTCGTCCAGGGCGATTCCACGGATGATCAGGGTGGAACTCTGGGAACCGCAGTTTCCGCCTGTGTCCATCAGCATGGGGATGAAGGACACGAGAAGGGGGATGGCGGAGAAGGCATCTTCGTATCGGGTGATAATGGCTCCCGTCACCGCAGCGGAAAGCATCAGGAGAAGCAGCCACAGAAAACGGTTTTTTGCGTGGGTAAATACGGAGGTTTCAAAATACGTTTTTTCGCTGGGGTTCATGGCAGCCATGATGGTAATGTCCTCTGTCGCCTCGTCCACCATAACATCCAGGGCGTCGTCTACCGTGACGATTCCAACCATGAGATCTTCGGTATCCAGCACGGGGAGAGCCAGCAGATCATATTTGGAGAAAAGCCGGGCAACCTCCTCCTTGTCTGTGTGTGTTTTTACGGAGATGATTTCTGTTTCCATCAGATCTTCGATCCGGATCTCATCCTCCGAGGTCATGAGTTCCTTGGCAGTTACAATGCCGATCAGCCGTCTGTTTTCCAGAACGTAGCAGGTGTAGATGGTTTCCTTGTGGATTCCCACATCTTTGATGTGACGGAGTGCCTGGGCTACCGTCATTTCTTTTTTGAAATCCACATATTCCGTGGTCATAATACTGCCGGCGCTGTCTTCCGGATAGTTTAAAAGCTGGTTGATGCTGTTCCTTTTTGCACTGTCTACCACATCCAGGATGCGGGTAACCAGATTGGCGGGAAGTTCCTCCAGAAGATCCACCGTATCATCCAGATACAGATCATCCAGAAGCTCGCGGAGTTCTTTTTCTGTAAACATTTCCACCAGATAGGTCTGCATGGAATTATTCATGTTGGAAAAAACATCAGCGGCCTTTTCTTTTGGAATCAGCCGGAAGGCGAGTGCCAGTTCCCGGTCTTCCAGTTCCGAGAGGAGCAGGGCAATGTCCACCGCATTCATCACGTCCAGAATACTGCGGATAGCCTTGAATTCTTTCCGGGCCAGAAGATCCATGAAAATTTTCTTGTTCATAGTTATCAGATCCTTTCCTTTTTCTGTTTTCTGTACGAGGGGGATAACTACTGTCTCCGTCCATTGCCCTCACCTCCTTTGTTCTGGTCTGGGTTCATTCTAGTCCCTGCCGGTGGGGAAGTCAATATGTGTTTTGGAAAAAATCAGGTGCATTCTTCGGGAAAAGGTATTATACTAAGAAGAATAACGGAGGTATTTATAATGGAAGTAATACAGGATCTGGTATCCCGCTTTTCGGAATATACGGCGGCAATTACGATTATTTTTGCTGTTCTCAACTGTTTTTTCGGTTACCGTCTCTTGAGAATCTGGATTGGGATCGCAGGATTTGCGGTCGGACTTCTGGCAGGGTTCGGTGTGGGAATGAAGGCTGTTCAGAACATAACGCTGGCGCTCCTGATCGGAGCTGTCGTCGGGGCAGTCTGTACCTTTTTTGCTTTTCGCGCTTATCAGGCGGGAATTTTCATCATGGCTTTTCTTTGGATCTACACAGTGACGGAACTGATCCCGCAGCCGGTCCCGGGAGAGGTATGGCGGATTGTCATGATGGGGGTGGGGCTTCTTCTGAGCCTGATCGGCGCGGCAGGGGCTGTTAAGTTTACCAGACCTGTGGTGATCGGTCTTTCTGCTTTTTCCGGAGGAACCAAGGCTGTCCATACCCTTCTTCCGGTCTTCGGCGTGGCTAATCCGACGATTCTCTGGGTGGGAGGACTTCTTCTGGCTGTAGCCGGAGGGATCTGGCAGCTGCGGACAGGAAAACGGAGACGGTAGCGGTCACAGAAAGAACATAAAAGTATTGTATGATGTCAGCAAAGATACAGGAGGCCGATAAGATGGAAAAATTAAAAATATTAGTGGTAGATGATGAGAGCAGAATGCGTAAACTGGTCAGCGACTTTTTAACCCGCCAGGACTATGAAGTGCTGGAGGCAGAGGACGGGGAGGAGGCAGTGGATCTTTTCTTCCGGGTGAAAAATATTGCACTGATCATTTTGGATGTAATGATGCCCAAGATGGACGGATGGCAGGTATGCCGGGAGATCCGCAGATATTCCAGGGTTCCGATCATTATGCTGACAGCCCGGGGAGATGAGCGGGATGAACTGCAGGGGTTTGAACTGGGGGTAGATGAGTATATTTCCAAACCCTTCAGCCCCAAGATTCTGGTGGCAAGAGTGGGAGCGATCCTGCGGCGCACCGGCCAGGACGGGCAGGACAATATTCTGGAAGCCGGGGGGATCCGCCTGGATAAGGCAGCGCATCTTGTGACGGCAGACGGAAAAAATGTTGAACTCAGTTTTAAAGAATTTGAACTTCTGACCTATTTTCTGGAAAATCAGGGAATTGCTCTTTCACGGGAGCGGATTCTCGATCATGTGTGGAATTATGATTATTTCGGAGATGCCAGAACCATCGATACCCATGTGAAGAAGCTGCGGAGCAAGCTGGGGGATAAGGGGGAACTGATCAAGACGATCTGGGGAATGGGATATAAATTTGAGGTGGAGGAATGAAACATTCCATTCGGATTAAATTTGCGGCGGTTTTTATCAGCCTGTTTGCCACAGCGACCTGTCTGGTACTTTTGATCAATCACTTCTGGCTGCCTCAGTATTACGAACATGACAAGATGGAGACTCTGAAAGAGTGCAAGGAAAAGCTGGAAACGGCTAAGGATGTAACTCAGATATCCAATGGAATCGTACAGTTCTGCGGAATCAACAATCTGTCCCTGGCAGTGACGGATGAGCGTCTGTCCACGCTTTATACGATTGCCAACGGCACGGAGGGGAAAATGCTTCCCGGGAAGATCTTTGGTTATTATTCCGGGGAGGACAGCGGAACAAAAGAAGTTCTTCTGCAGGAAGAGAATTATGTGATCCAGAAGACTACAGATATGTTTTCGCAGATTTCGTATATGGAAATCTGGGGACAGCTGAACAACAAAAACTATTTTATTGTGCGGACTCCCATGGAGAGCATCCGCGACAGCGCAGCAATCTCCAACCGCTTCTATCTGTATGTGGGACTGGGAATGGCGCTGGCAGGAGCGGTTCTGGCCTGGCTTGTAACCGGAAGAATGACGAGGCCGCTGCGGGAGCTGACAGCACTCTCCCGGAAAATGGCAGAACTTGATTTTGATACCCGATATACCAGCGGCGGCAAAGATGAAATTGGTGTTTTGGGATGTAATTTTAACCGGATGTCAGAGCAGCTGGAACATACGATCTCAGAACTCAAGACGGCGAACAATCAGCTGCAGAGGGACATCCGGCAGAAGACTGAGATTGATGAGATGCGGAAGGAATTTCTTGCCAATGTTTCTCATGAGCTGAAGACTCCCATTGCACTGATCCAGGGATATGCGGAAGGACTTCAGGACAATATCACGGAAGATGCCGAGAGCCGTCAGTTTTACTGTGATGTTATTGTGGATGAGGCAAATAAGATGAACCGGCTGGTGCAGAAACTTCTGACTCTGAATCAGCTTGAGTTTGGAACGGATCAAGTTGTGATGGAACGATTTGATCTGGCGGCAGTGATCCGCGGTGTGACAGAATCTTCCAGGATCCTGATCGAACAGAAAGAGGCGAAGATACAGCTGCAGCTAGAGGAGAGCATTCCGGTCTGGGGGGATGAGTTTAAGGTGGAGCAGGTGATCACCAATTATCTTACCAATGGCCTGAATCATCTGGACGGGGAGCGGATCCTTACCATTTCCTGTACCCACGAAGGAGGACAGGTGCGAACCTCGGTATTTAACACCGGTTCGCCAATTCCGGAGGAGGATCTGGAGAAGATCTGGGTAAAATTTTATAAGGTGGATAAGGCGAGAACCAGGGCTTACGGAGGAAGCGGTATCGGACTTTCTATTGTCAAGGCGATCATGGAATCTATGAATCAGGAATATGGAGTGCGAAACCGGGAAGACGGAGTGGAATTCTGGTTCACTTTGGAAGAGAAGGAGTAGAAGATCCGGAGGAGAAGAATTGAAAAGTATAAAAGAAATACAGGAAGAGTTTGCGGCAGCTCCCATGGAAAGCTGGCCCGGACTTTATGAAGTATACGGACAGGACAATCGAAAAGGAGTGGCAGATTTTCTGGCAAAATGCCGCAGACAGGAAGAAAAGCTGCAATGCGAGCGCCTTCGCACAGAGCAGATGAAGGAATTTGAAAAAAAATATGAACACCTCGGCTGGGTGTGCGGTATTGACGAGGTGGGAAGGGGACCGCTGGCCGGACCGGTGGTGGCCGGAGCGGTGATTCTCCCCAGAGACTGCCAGATTCTGTGGCTGAATGATTCCAAGCAGCTGAGCGCAAAGAAAAGAGAAGAACTCTATGAAGTGATTCTGGAACAGGCAGTGGCAGTGGGAATCGGTTATGCCAGTCCTGCCCGGATCGATGAGATCAATATTCTTCAGGCCACATATGAAGCGATGCGGGAGGCCATAGGACAGCTTTCTGTAAAACCGCAGGTTCTCTTAAATGATGCGGTGACGATTCCGGAAGTGGAGATTTTGCAGGTTCCTATTATAAAAGGAGATGCAAAAAGTGTTTCTATTGCTGCTGCCAGCATTGTGGCGAAAGTGACAAGGGATCGGCTGATGGTACAGTATCATGAGATTCTTCCGGAGTATGACTTTGCTTCTAATAAAGGATATGGTTCCAAAGTTCATATTGAGGCTCTGAAAAAGGTCGGACCCTCTCCCATACACAGAAAGAGTTTTATTAAGAATTTTATATGACAGAGAGGAAAAGGTCTTCCCGACAGGTGGGAACACATTATGAGAAGGTGGCGGAAAAATGTCTGGAGAGTCAGGGGTACCAGATCCTGGAGCGGAATTTTTCCTGCCGGAGAGGAGAGATCGATCTGATTGCCAGGGAGGGCGGTTATCTGGTCTTTGTGGAAGTGAAGTACAGAAGAACTGCAGATCAGGGAGATCCGGCGGAGGCGGTAGATCAAAGGAAACGGCGGCGGATCGGACAGGCCGCCGCTTATTATCTGTATCTGCACGGCCTTCCTGAGAATACGCCCTGCCGGTTTGATGTGGTTGCGCTGATTCCGGGGCGATACAGGATCTGCAAAAATGCATTTGAACTGGAGTAGAGGAGGACATATGGATTTTGAAAAGATAAAATGGAAACCGGAGGGGGATATGAAGCTGCACAGGGGAGAGGTTCCCTTCCTTTACTATCCTGCTTTTGAAAAGACCGGGCTGGTACGCCACGGCTTTTCTGTTCGGCCGGGAGGAGTGAGCCAGGGTATTTTTTCTTCTATGAATCTGAGCTTTACCCGGGGAGACCGGGAGGAGGATGTGAGGGAAAATTATCGGAGAATCGGGAAGGCTCTTTCTATTCTTCCGGAGCAGATGGTCTGTTCTGATCAGACGCATACGACTCATGTGGTGCACGTGGGGAAAGAGGACTGCGGAAAGGGTGTGACAAGACCACGGGAATGGAAAGATGTGGACGGGATGATTACAGATTGTCCGGGGGTGGCACTTACTACCTTTTATGCAGACTGTGTTCCTTTATATTTTCTGGATCCGGTTCATCGGGCGATCGGACTGTCCCATTCCGGATGGAAGGGAACGGCGGGAAAAATGGGAAAGGTAACGGTAGAGAAG
>URYM01000084.1 GCA_900552095.1 uncultured Blautia sp.
AAGATAAAAATACCCGCCAGAAGTCCACACCAGCCGTCAATCTGCCATCCTGCAATCATAGAAAGAACCGTAGCCAGAAAAACGGCCGCTGTGGATACCGTGTCGCTTAAACTGTCCGCCGCCGTAGCTGCCATGGCCGCACTGCTGATCTTCTTTCCTATCTTTCTGTTATAATATGCCATATACAGCTTCACCAGGACAGAAGCCGCCAGGATCAGAAGAATCAACGCACTTCCCTCTACCGGCTCCGGAGAAATAATCTTGCCCACTGAAGTTTTCACCAGTTCAAAGGCCATAATAAGAATTGCCACAGAGACAAAAAGCCCCGAGATATACTCCATCCTCCCATGGCCAAAGGGATGTTCCGGATCCGGTTTCTGTCCGGAAAGCTTAAATCCAATCAGCGTGATCACGGAAGATCCTGCATCGGACAGGTTATTAAATGCATCTGCCGTGACGGCGATGGATCCGCTTAAAATACCGGCCAGCCACTTCCCTGCAAAAAGAAGCAGGTTCAGCGCAATTCCCACTGCACCGCAGAGCACGCCGTAAGCCTGCCTCACCCCCGGATCGGACACATTTTCCCGATCTTTTATAAATATTCCCGCTAAAAGTCTAATCACTTCTTATTCTCTCCTTTTCCAGTTTGAAACAAGATAAGACCGAACCTTTCCCCGGATCCTCTGGATCGCATTGTCAATGGATTTCGGAGAACGGCTCATATACTCCGCAATGTGGATGTAATCCTCCCCCTGCAGATACCTTTCCAGCACCTGGTTCTCAAAAGGGCTTAAAATCTGTCCGATCTTCTTCTCTATATCAGCTGCACGCTCCTGCCCGATTACAATTGTTTCCGGATTCTGGGCATTCTGCCTGCTGTCCCCCTCTTCCCACTCCTGTTCCGCAAAAGAAACATAGGTATTCAGAGGCTGATGTTTCTTTCTCATCGCTCCCTCCACCGCACTGTACAGCTGCCGCTGAATACACAGCCCGGCGAACGCGGCAAAGGATGCCGCCTTTTCCGGGCGGTAACTCTGTACCGCCTTGAAAAGTCCCAGCATCCCTTCTTGAATCAGATCATCGGTGTCGCCCCCGACCAGATACATCGCACGGGCCTTGCGAAGAACCAGATATTTATATTTTTTCACCAGATATTCGGCCACATCCGTCTCTCCCTGCCGCATTTGAAGCAGCAGTTCTTCGTCGCTCTGACCTTCGTATTTCTTCATCTTATCCTCTCTGCCTTACAATCTCATAAGCCAGTACCCCTGCCGCCACAGAAGCATTCAGGGAATCAATATCTCCTTTCATGGGGATGGACGCCACAAAATCACAGTGTTCTTTCACCAGACGGCTCACACCCTCTCCCTCATTTCCGATCACCAGTCCGATGGGCCCTTTCAGATCCAGCTGATACATGGATGTCCCGTCCATGTCCGCGCACACAAACCAGAGCCCCTCTTTTTTCAGTTCTTCCATTACCGCCGCCAGATTTGTCACCTTCGCCACCGGCGTATGGTAGATCGCTCCCGCAGAAGTTCTGGCTGCCACCGGTGTCAGACCTGCCGCCCGCCTCTTGGGAATGATGACCCCGTGAGCGCCAGCCAGATTGGCCGTCCGGATGATCGCCCCCAGATTATGGGGGTCTTCGATATTATCCAGCAGGATCAGAAACGGAGCTTCGCCTTTCTCTTTCGCCTTCTGCAGGATCTCTTCCACCGTAGAATAACTGTAAGCCGCCGCCACTGCGATCACGCCCTGGTGATGCCCCGTCTCAGAGATCTGATCCAGCCTCTCTCTGGTGACAAAATTCAAAATCGTGTCTTTTTTTCTGGCTTCCCGCACGATCGTACGAACCGGTCCGTCCTGACAGCCATCCAGCACATACAGCTTATCGATGCTCTTTCCGGAACGGAATGCCTCCAGCACTGCATTGCGCCCCTCAATCTTACTTTCTGTTACCAGCTCTTTATTTTCCATTCTTTTCTCCCCTAAACTTTAGTCCCTCTCTGATCAGTTCCAGCATCCGTTCCTCCTGATCCGTAAGATAAAGATATCCCATCAGAGCCTCAAACCCGGTAGCCCGGCGGTAATCCCCCATGGTGGCATTCTTTGCCATCGTGTAGGATTTCGCATTTCTGCCCCTCCGGTATACAGAAAGCTCGCTTTCCGTCAGAAGGGGCGTCAGAACCTCCATCATATCTGACTGCGCCTGAGCTTTTACCAGAGCGCTGGCCCTCTTGTGAAGCTTCTGGGGCTGACAGTTCCCCTGTTCCACCAGAATCGTCCGGATCACCAGTTCATAGATTCCGTCTCCGATATACGCCAGCGTCAGCGGGGAATAGGATCTGATATCTGCCCCCGGAATATCAAAAATCTGCTTGATGCGGCTTAAACTCGTTTCCATTTCACACCTTCTCTGGTATCTTCCAGAACAATGTTCTTCGCCAGCAGCTCTGCACGGATCTCATCTGCCCGGGCAAAATTTTTCGCTTTTCTGGCCGCCTGGCGCTCTGCGATCAGCCGCTCCACCTCTTCATCCAGGGACTCCTCTTTTTTCTCCAGTGTAAAGCCCAGAATGTCTGCCAGAGAAGTCAGTTCTTCCAGGAGGGCGCCTGCAAAGGCTTTGGAACTTCCCTCTCCCACCTCAGTGTTGGCAAATTTCACCAGCTCGAAAACAGCTGCGATCGCATCTGCTGTATTCAGGTCATCGTCCATGGCTTCCTCAAATTTCTTTCGGTACTCTTTCATGGACTCCAGCTTTTCTCTTTCTTCTGCAGTCAGTTCCTCCGGACGGCCGCCATTTCCCAGATCTCTCAGCTTCTCTGCCGCAGTCAGGATCCTCTCCAGCGCATTTTTGGAGGATTCCATAATGTCGGCGCTGAAATTCAGCGGACTTCTGTAATGGGCCGACAGCATAAAGAAGCGCAGCACCTGAGGATCGTACTTTTCACAGATTTCCCGGACAGTAAAGAAATTTCCCAGAGATTTTGACATTTTTCGGTTATCAATATTTAAAAATGCATTGTGCAGCCAGTAACGGGCAAAAATCTTCCCGTTGCAGCACTCGCTCTGGGCAATTTCATTTTCATGGTGCGGGAAGATCAGATCCTCTCCTCCGGCATGGATGTCGATCTCCTCTCCCAGATACTTTCTGGACATCACGGAACATTCAATATGCCAGCCGGGGCGTCCCTCACTCCAGGGAGATACCCAGAAAGGCTCCCCTTCTTTCTTCGGCTTCCACAGAACAAAATCCAGGGGATCTTCCTTCTGATCCTCTCCGGTCACCAGAAGGGAACGGCCGCCGGCCCGCAGATCATCCAGATTCTTATGGGACAGCTTGCCATACTCTTTAAACTTTCTGGTACGGAAATAGACGGTTCCGTCCACATTATAGGCATATCCCTTATCGATTAGCGTCTGAATCATTTCAATCATTCCATCAATCTCTCTGGTCGCCTGAGGATGGGTCGTTGCAGGACGCACATGCATGGCTTCCATATCTTTTTTGCACTCTTCGATGTAACGGCTGGACACCTCCTCCGCCGTAACACCCTCTTCGATCGCTTTCGCTATGATCTTATCATCCACATCGGTAAAATTGGAGACAAAATTCACTTCATATCCTCTGTATTCCATATACCGGCGGGCGGTATCGAAGACAATCATGGGTCGGGCATTTCCTATATGAATCAGATTGTAAACGGTAGGACCGCATACATACATCTTCACCTTTCCCTCTTCCAGAGGAATAAATTCTTCTTTTTTCTTCGTAAGCGTATTATAAAATTTCATTGTTTTTCTCCTTTTCTTTTTCTGTTCTCTGCAGGCAGCGCATCTCTTTTTCCAGTTCCAGCACCCGGTTCACCAGCTCGCTGTTCTCCCGCTGCAATGTCTTAAGATCATCCCGCACCGGATCGGGGAGGTGAATATGATCCATACTGGCCCTGGGAACCCGCACGTTTTCCTGGCGAACCACACGCCCCGGAATTCCTACCACCGTACAGTTGGGCGGCACCTCTGAGAGTACCACGCTCCCCGCGCCGATCTTTGAATTCTCTCCTATGGTAAAGGAGCCGATGATCTTCGCCCCGGCACTGACCATCACATTATCACAGAGGGTGGGATGGCGCTTCCCGGTCTCTTTTCCATTTCCGCCCAGGGTAACTCCCTGATACAGCGTCACATTATCTCCGATGATCGTCGTCTCTCCGATGATCACACCGCTGCCATGATCAATAAAAAGTCCTTTTCCGATCGTCGCTCCTGGATGGATCTCAATCCCGGTCTTTCTGGCCGCCCTCTGAGAGATCCAGCGCGCCCTCACATAATGGCCTTTCAGATACAGCTTATGTGCTTTCCTGTATTTTATCATCACACGGAAACTGGGATAGAGCAGAACCTCCCAGGGCGAATGGATCGCCGGGTCACGCTCCTTGATCACCGCAAATTCTTCTTTTAAATGCTGTATAAACTTCATGATGTCACCTGCCTTGTCAAACTAAAAAGGGAAGTCCGTCTCTTATAAAGACGAGCTTCCCCGCGGTTCCACTTTATATTGAAGCGCTCCCGCGCTTCCTCTTGCCGCGCATAACGGACGCCGCCCGTACCGGACTCCCGCTTCCGCCTTCGCCCGGTCAGCTCCAGGATGCACTTTCTCCGATTCTTCCCGCAAAGCGGCTTCCAGCCGATGACCGCCTCTCTCTGTCCTTCCAAATCCGGATACTCTTTCCCTTCCAAGCCTTTGCCTATCTATATTATAGGATATGTAAAAGAAGGCTTTTTGTCAAGGATTTTCTCCTTTTTTCCATCACAGGAGCAGGAACAGGCGTACCCCGTCCCCGAGCCGGAAGAGAAGTTCCTTCCCCCTGCTTCTCTTGATAAAAATCAGCCGGCCATTTTTCAGTTCTCCTTTCCCTGCCAGCGCATCGATCACATCTCCCAGAAAGCAAAACAGAAAACTCAGCAAAAAAGAACTGTGCAGTATCATCCGGAACGCATAATTCTCCATACCCAGAATGCCTTTTCCCCCTGGTTTTTCCTGTCTCAAAATAAAAGTGTTTTGCAGGAATTAAAAATTTTACAATTCCCACAAAACACTTTTCTTTATACCTTATATAGTTACACTATTACTATAACTTGTAGTCGCCTCATTTCCTGCCGCAAAAGACGCTACAACACGATATGTAGAATTGCTGCTTCCTGTATATGTTTTGACCAACTCCACAAAAGTCTTATCTGCATATGTATTTGACCAGCTCTGTACGGTAATCCAGGAATTGTCTCGCTTTTTCTGCAATTTTATTGTAATCGTTATATTCACCCGGGAAAATGTCTTAATGGAAGCTCTGAGTTTTAACGCAGAACCAGAGGCCGTCAGGCCTGCCTGTGCCATAGAAATATTTTCATATCGTGGTTGTAACATTCTTTCTTCCATCAAAGTTTCTCCTCCTAATCACAATTTTTTATGCCGTTACACTGCTGCTATAGCTTGTCGTAGCTTCGTTACCTGCCGCAAAACTTGTCACCACTCTATATGTAGATCCTTTACTCACTGTGTTTGTTCGAGTAAAAGAGGCTGATAATTGATTCGCATAAGTATTTGACCATGTTTTCACTGTAATCCATGAATTATCTCTCTTTTTCTGTAATTTCATCGTTATGCTAATGTTTGTTTTTGAACGAACTGAAATATTTGCTCGCGCCGTTGCCGTAGTTCCGGATATACTTAACCGCGTATTATTTGCCTGAATATTTTGAAATCTAAGTTCCATATTATTTTGCTGTATATCCTGATAAGGCTGTGCAAAAACTGGTATACTGCTAAAACAAAAAACTCCTACTGCCGCTATTACTGCAAATCTTTTTTTCATGAAAAATTCCCCCTTTTGATTGTTCTATTTATATAACAATCAAAAAGAGGGAAATGTGACAAACTTTTCTAATTTTTATAATTTTTCTATTAGCTGTTGCATTAGTTCCAATATTTCTGCCTCCGACAACTCACCAACAATCACATATTGATAGTCCTTCCATTCCAAAGCTGCCGAATATTCCTCGCCATCTTTAAAAGTATATACATCTTTTCCTCCCATCTCGTATTTCACCATCGGAGAACCATTTCCCGTAACAGAAGTTAGTCCTGTATAAATACAACTTTGCACGTAAAGCAAACTTCTTCCATCTTTCGTTCTAAAATCAAGACTATAATACTTCCCTTCCTCATCCAGAACTTCCTGATACAGTTCAAATCCTTCCGGAACCTGATCCAGCTTTTTCACTTCAAAAGGAATTTTCTCCACTTCCTCCGCTGTCACCGGCTTTCTGTCAGCCAGACCAAATTCCACATGATCTATCTTCACATCCGCCTGTATTCCGCCCATCTTTGCCCGCATCAGAGGATACATCGCCAAAACAGTTCCCGCACTCAGCACGATAAGCGCCCCCGCCAGCAGAAGAACGCGATACTTTTTCCGTTTCCTGTACACAGGTCTTTTCCTGCTTTCCAGAAGAGTCTCCATCTCCCTTTCAAATGTTTCGGAAAACTCATGAAGCGGCATCTCCTCTTCCTTCTCGTAGGCATCCTCACACATCTGTTTCACCGCACGTCGTAAAAGCTCTTCTTTTAAAAAGTCATTCTCTGCCATAGCCCTTTTCCTCCATGCGCTTTTTCAGCTTTTTTCTGGCCCGTTTGGCAATCTGCCGGATATTAGCCGGTGTTTTCCTTAAAATTTCCGCAATCTCTTCTCCGCTATACTCCAGATAATACTGCAGAACAAGAACCTGGTAATAAGGATAAGGAAGTTCTTCCAATGCTTCCCGCAGCGCTCTCTCCTCATCCCGCTGTCCCGGATCCTCTTTTTCATCCCAAACATATTCCCGACGCACTTCCTCTAAGAGAAGTATCTTCTTTTTCTTCTTCAGATAGTTGATAGACAGGTGTTCCACAATCACCTTCAGATAGGCACAGGTTTTCGCTGATTCTACTTCTTCAATCTGATCCATTTTCCCGGACAACAGTACGAAAGCATCTTGCACCATACTCTCTGCCTCATAAGTATCTTTCAACAAACCGTATGCTGTCCAGTACATCATATTTCTATATCTGCGATACAGCTCTTCAAATTTATTTTTCGGTTCTTTCCCGCCTTCTTTTTCCTCACTCACCGCTGACTTTCTCCCCTTTTTGTTTCTCCCTACTTCGCGCAGCAGCCTCCGCAGCCTCCTGTCCGGTCATCCGGCAGGCTGTCCAGGACTCTTGTGAGAGAACAGATCGCGTGAGCGGAGATTCCATCCATGCTTCCGGTAAAACCCAGCCCTTCTTCCGTGGTAGCCTTAATATTCACCTGATCCGTTTCCAGATGAAGGGCTCTGGCTACATTTTCTGTCATCTCATCCATATAGGGGCGCAGTTTCGGGCGCTGTGCAATGATGGTCGCGTCAATGTTTTCAATCAGATACAGCTTTTCCTCCAGAAGCTTCCCTACATGTTCCAGAAGAGAAATACTGGAAATCCCCTTATACCTGGGATCTGTATCCGGAAAATGATAACCGATATCTTTCAGCGCCGCCGCTCCAAGGAGGGCATCCATGATGGCATGAACCGCCACATCCGCATCTGAATGGCCTAAAAGCCCCATTTCAAACGGAATCTTTACCCCTCCCAGAATCAGATCTCTCCCCTCCACCAGTTTGTGTACATCGTAACCCATTCCCACACGCATATAATTTTCCTCCTTCTCTGATCTCACTGTCAATTTTCTTCCTCGTACGTCTCGCAGAACCGAGCGGCAAATGCCGGCTCCTCCCCCTTTGCATAC
>URYM01000085.1 GCA_900552095.1 uncultured Blautia sp.
CGTCAGATGTGTATAAGAGACAGTTTGAGGAGAGCGGATTTCTTCTTCCCTGCCGTCAGAAAGATGATATGGTTATATTTCCTTTTATTACAGGGAAAAGTTATTACAATTCTCTGATGGAAGCAATCAGTCGAAAAGATAGGGGGGCTTTTCTTGAAGTTCTGCAAAAATACAAAGTTTTGATGGACAGTCTGTATCCGGAGAGAAGCCCTATGAAAAAAGATCCGGAATTTGAGCGTATTTTTGGACTGGCAGATCCGTTTTTGGGGATGGAGGCGGTTGCCAGACTGAATATCGACCTGACGTTTGACAATATTCTGGTTCAGGGGGAGAAGGTTCAGATTATCGATTACGAATGGATCTTTGATTTCCCGATTCCGATCAAGTATCCGATGTACCGGGCTTTGTATGCGCTGTGCCTCAAGAACAGAAATCAGTTTATTGATTTTATCCGGGAAGAAGAAATTTATGGAACGATGGGCATTTCCCAGGAAGAATGTGAGCTGTTTTTCCGTATGAACGAAGCTTTTATGTGGTATGTGGAGGGCGGTTCTGAATCCTATACCAAGATGCTTCAGGCTTACGAGAAACCGGCGCTCAGTCTTGAAATGTCAAAAATGCCTCAGAACTTCTTCGCCCAGATTTTCTGGGAGACAGGAAGCGGATACTCGGAAGAAGCCTGTGAAAATTATGTAATTTCAGCTACACAAAAAGAAGTTTTTCTGGAAAAAGATCTGGCTGACTATTCCGGGATCCGGGAGGTGCGGATCGATCCTTTGAATGTTTCTGTCCTGATTGAGAATTTTCAGGTTACTGTGGAAACACAGGGACAGGGCATGCGGAAGATTGGACTGGAGGAGATGAGAACGAACCGGAAATGGTTTGTGGGAAGCAATCTGCTGTTTGAATCGGAAGATCCCCAGATCCTGATTGCAGTTCCGGAAGGAGAGATCTGGAAAAAGATCCGGGTGGAATACAGAATCTGCCGGAAAGAGATCGAGCGGCTGCGTCCTTATAAAGAAGTGCTGGACAGCGAATATGCGGAGAGGCAGAAGAGGATGCAGGAAAGGCTGCAGAGTGAACTGGAAGAACAGAACAATCTTTTGAAAGAAAGTATGGATAAGCTGGAACATCAGGAAAATCTGCTGCGTCTTTACCGGGATAAGCTGCAGTATATTGAAAGTTCTAAAATTTACAGAGGCCTGCTGAAAAATAAAGTGGATAAGCAGGAACTGTGGGAAGAATTAAAATAAGGAACAGGCAGATGGAGGCGGAAGGATGGCCGGAAAAATGAAAACAATTATAAAGAAGCTTCGCCCCGGCTATGTGGGCAGGGGGATCCGCTATTTGAAGAAGAATGGCGGAAAAGCTTTCTTTGTGCGGGTATTCACTAATGATACGGCAGTAATACCGTATGAAAAATGGTTCCGTCTGCATCGGGTCAGGAAAAAGGAACTGGAGCAGCAACGCAGGGAGAGGTCAGACGGGCTGAAGTTTTCTATTCTTGTTCCGGTCTACCAGACTCCGGAGAAATTTCTGCGGGAGATGCTGCATTCTGTTCAGGAACAGAGTTACCGGAACTGGGAACTGTGTATTGCAAACGGGAGTCCTGAAAATGCAGGTGTGCGGGAGATTCTGGAGGAATATCAGAAAAAAGATGGACGGATAAGAGTCAGAAATCTGGAAGAAAACAGGGGAATTGCGGGGAATACCAATGCGGCTCTTGAAATGGCTTCCGGGGATTTTGCAGCCCTTTTGGATCATGATGATCTTCTGGAACCGGATGCACTCTATGAGATGGCGGCGCTTTTGAAAAAAAATCCGGACATGGATGCGGTTTATACAGATGAAGATAAGGTGAACGGTCAGGGAACTTCTTTTTTTCAGCCTCATTTTAAGCCGGATTTTAATCCGGATCTGCTGCGCTCTAACAATTATATCTGCCATTTCTTTGCGGTTCGCACAGATCTGGCAAGACGGACCGGAGGATTCCGAAGGGAGTATGAGGGGGCGCAGGATTACGATTACATTTTTCGGTGTACGGAGCAGTCTTCCCGGATCGGTCATGTGCCCCGGATCCTGTATCACTGGAGAACGCACAGCCAGTCTACGGCGGAAAATCCGGAAAGCAAGCAGTATGCTTTTGAGGCGGGAGCCCGGGCAATAGAATCCCATCTGAAACGTCAGGGGGTGAAGGCTTCTGTGAACATGCGGGAGAATCCGGGTTTTTACCGGGTCTCTTATGACGTGCAGGGAAGTCCGCTGGTGTCAGTGCTGATTCCCAATAAGGATCAGAAGGAGAAACTTCAGGTCTGTGTGGAATCCATCCTTGCGAAGACTGCCTATGAGAATTATGAGATTCTGATTATTGAGAACAACAGTGTGACTCCGGAGATCTTTGCCTATTATAAAGAGCTGGAAAAGAATCCAAGAATTCAGATTCTGCGGTGGGAGAGGGCATTTAATTATTCTGCGATTAACAATTATGGGGCAGAGAAGGCCAGGGGAGAGTATCTTCTTTTGCTGAATAATGATGTGGAGATCCTGCAGGAAGGCTGGATGAAGGAACTGGTGGGAAACTGTCAGAGAGAAGAAGTGGGAGCAGTTGGCGTAAAGCTGTATTATCCCGACGGAACAATCCAACATGCCGGGACAATCGTGGGACTGGGCGGCGTAGCGGGGCATGCTTTTGCAGGATTTTCGGAAGAGCAGGGAAGTTATATGCACCGGGCTGCGATACAGATGGATTATAGCGCCGTTACAGCAGCCTGCATGATGGTAAGAAAAGAGGTCTTTTTTCAGGCAGGAGGTCTGGAGGAAAAACTGGAGGTTGCCTTTAATGACGTAGATTTCTGTCTTAAGCTCCGAAAACTGGGTTATCTGATCGTCTATGATCCGGATGTGAAGCTGTACCATTATGAGTCTGCGACCAGAGGCGAGGAAGATAATCCGGAGAAGAAGGCCAGATTTCAGAGAGAAATAGATTATATGAAACAGCAGTGGCAGGAAATTCTGGAGATAGGGGATCCCTGTTATAATCCAAATCTGACACTGCTTGCGGGAGATTATTCCCAGCGATGGGGAGGTTAAAGCTATGAAAAAACTGTCCTCTTATCAGGTGAAACGGGGGCTTCAGTATTTCCGGAAGCACGGGGTGAAGCAGTTTGTCCGCCGCTTCGGGGAAAAGACAGGAATTGTGGAGACTGCATATCCGGGCTGGTTTGAAAAGCACAGAACTTCGGAGCGGGAATTGGCAGAACAGCGGGAGAAGTGTTTTCGCGATCCGCTTCTTTTCAGCTTCGTGGTTCCTGCCTATAATACGCCGGAACGTTATCTGAGAGAGCTGATCAATTCGCTTCTGGCGCAGACGTATGCCGGCTGGGAACTCTGTCTGGCAGATGGAAGTCCGGATGGAGATGTGGTCTGCGGCGTGGTGAAAGAGTATGCGGACGCGAGGATCCACTACCGTCATCTGGAGGAAAATTATGGAATTTCCGGTAATACAAATGCGGCGCTGGAGATGGCAGCGGGGGATTTCATTGTACTGGCGGATCACGATGACCTTCTGGAGCCGGACGCCCTGTTCCGAATGATGGAAGTGCTGGAGCAGGATCCGGGAACCGATGTGATCTATACAGATGAGGGGAAGATCACCATGGATGGGAGCCGGATTTTTGATCCCCATTTTAAGTCGGACTTTAACTGGTGGCTGCTGCGCAGCAACAATTATATCTGTCATATTTTTGTGGTGCGCGCATCCATAGGAAAACGGGTGGGCGGATTCTGCAGGGAATATGACGGCGCTCAGGACTATGATTATATCCTGAAATGCTGCGAGAAGGCGGAGAAGATTGTCCATATTCCCCGGATCCTGTATCACTGGAGGGCACATCCGGGTTCTACTGCGGGAGATCCGGCCAGTAAAAGTTATGCCTACGAGGCGGGCTGCAGAGCGCTGAACGATCATTATCAGAGAACCGGAATCCGGGCGCGGGCAGAGTATACCGGTCTTCCGGGCAGATACCGCACCCGTTTTGAACTGAAGGAGACACCGGAAATCTGCGTACTGCTTACGTATACCGGAAAGGAACAGGAACTGCTTTCCAGTGTGAAGGCACTTCGGGAAGGAACCGACTATCCCTGCTGGAACTTGTGGATTCTGGCCGGAAACCGACAGAAGATTTCTCCGGAGACACTGGAAAAGCTGGGAGAAGTCACTTTCTTTCAGAGGGAATGTCATTCTCTGCCGGAACTGTGGAACCGGGCAGCAGAAGAATGTGGCGGAAGTTACCTCCTCTTTTTAAATGGGGCGTACCGGCCGGTGCACTGCGACTGGATTCGGGAACTTCTGGGTCAGTGTGTACAGAAGAATGTGGGGGCGGCGGGAGCAAAGCTGCTCTACAGCGACCGGAAGATCTGTCAGGCCGGCGTCTGCGTGGGGATGTATGCAGTGGCGGGAAATGAAGCGGAAGGCGCAAAGTACCTGGATGAAGGCTGCAATGCCTGGAATATTTCCAACCGAAATGTCAGTGCGGTGACAGATGTGGTGATCACACCGAGAGAAGTCTGGGAGGCGCTGGGCGGAGTAAAGACGGAATACAAAAGTTATCTGGCTATGACGGATTACTGTCTGCGGGCCGGACAGCTGGGATATGGGGTCGTGTATACGCCCTGGGCTGAACTGAAGAGTGTGCAAAAATTCCGAAAAGACAGACAGCGCTGGGAGAAGCGGGAAGGAGAACTGTTCCGGAAAGAGTGGACAGAGTTCCTGGATCGGGGAGATCCGTTTTATTCGCCGAATCTGTCGCTGGGCGGACCGGATTTTCGCTATTCCGGTTCTGATGAAAAATACGGGGAAAGATAAAGGAAACAGTAGTATGAAAAAAGCAGCGGTGATAATTCCCAATTACAACGGGGCCGGATATCTGGGACCCTGCCTGGACAGCCTTATGAGGCAGAGTGAGAAGTCTTTTTCTGTGATCGTGGTGGACAATGGTTCCACGGACGGGAGCAGGGAACTGATACGGGAAAAATATCCCTGGGCAGAGCTTCTCTGTCTGGAGGAAAATACGGGATTCTGCGGGGCGGTAAACCGGGGAATCCAGGCGGCAGAAGAACCGTATGTAATACTGCTGAACAATGATACGGAAGCAGAGCCTGATTTTATCAGGGAACTGCTGGAAGGGATCGGGCGCCATCGGAGAGCTTTTGCATGCGGGGCGAAGATGCTGCAGGCACACAGCCCGGAGCTTTTGGATGACGCCGGAGATTTTTACAGTGCCCTTGGCTGGGCGGCAGCCCGGGGCAAGGGGAAGCCGGAAGCAGAGTACAGCCGGGAAGAGAAGATTTTTTCGGCCTGTGCGGGGGCGGCTATCTACCGCAGGAAGGTGCTTCTCGGCCTGGGGCTCTTTGATGAAGAACATTTTGCCTATCTGGAGGATCTGGATATCTGCTATCGGGCCAGACTGCACGGTTATGAGAACTGGTATCTCCCGAAAGCCAGGGTGCGTCATGTGGGGAGCGGAACCAGCGGATCCCGCTATAATCTGTTCAAGGTGCGATACTCTTCCAGGAATAACATTTACCTGATCTGGAAAAATATGCCCCTGTTTCAGATCCTGTTGAATCTGCCGTTTCTTCTGGCAGGGTTTGGCGCCAAATTCCTTTTTTTCGCGGGAAAAGGATTCGGAAAGGAGTATCTGGCCGGTATCCGAAATGGTTTTCAGCTGTGTCGGAAATCCGAAAAAAAGACGAAATTTACCTGGAAACGGCTTCCGGTATACAGCAGGATTCAGCTGGAACTGTGGAAGAATCTGTGCTGCACGCTTCGCCGCTGACGGTCCGCTTAAGATTTGCTTAAAGAAATCGTCAGCAAACAAAAGGTTGCCTAATGGCAATACTTATTGTATAGTAAAGAATGGAAAGGACTTAGGTGACGAGCGTGATAAAGGATAATCAGAAGTACTTTAACCGTCTGCACGTGGTTCTGGATGCGGCAGTGATCGCCTTTTCCTACTGGCTGAGCTGGGTGATCAAGTTCAGCGGTATTTTTGTAAAAAATTCAGTGCGGACTTTAAGCTTTGAGCAGTATATGCTGGCATTGATTTTTATCATTCCGGGGTATCTGATCTTATATTCAGCCTGCAGTCTTTACACGCCAAAGCGGGTGCAGGGCAGAAGGCTGGAATTTGCAAATATTGCAAAGGCGAATGCCATAGGCGTTCTTCTGGTGATCGTGGCTCTTTACATTTTTAAGGAGCTGGATTATTCCCGGAGCATGCTGGTGATCTTCTTCGGCATTAATACGGTTCTCTGTGAATGTTTTCGGATGGGGATCCGCCTGATCCTCAGAGATATGAGAAAACGAGGGCTGAATCAGAAACATATCCTGCTGGTCGGCTACAGCCGGGCGGCAGAGGAATATATTGACAGAATCCTGGCGAATCCTCAGTGGGGTTACACGGTGAGAGGGATTCTGGACGATTCCGTGGAAGCCGGGACGGTTTACCGGGGGATTAAGGTATTAGGCTGTGTGGACAATCTGATGGTGATCCTTCCGGAGAACAAGCTGGATGAGATCGTGATAACACTGGGGCTTCATCAGTACGCGAGACTGGAAGAAATTGTGGCCCTCTGTGAGAAATCCGGAGTGCATACCAAATTTATCCCGGATTATACAAACATTATTCCAACGAAACCTTACACAGAAGATCTTCTGGGACTTCCTGTTATCAATATCCGTTACGTTCCTCTGACCAATACATTTTCAGCTGCGGTGAAGCGGGCGATGGATATTTTTGGAGCCATTGTGGCAATTATTCTGTTTTCTCCGGTCATGCTGCTTTTTGCGGTTCTGATCAAGGCAACTTCAAAGGGGCCTCTGATTTATAAACAGACCCGGGTGGGGCTTCACAATAAGCCTTTTGAGATGTACAAATTCCGTTCTATGGAGATGCAGCCGGAGGCGGAGGAGCGAAAAGCCTGGACTGTAAAGAACGATCCGAGAGTGACCAGCGTGGGAAAATTTATGCGGAAAACAAGTATTGATGAGCTTCCGCAGCTTTTTAATATTTTAAAGGGTGATATGAGCCTGGTGGGACCAAGACCCGAGCGGCCTTTCTTTGTGGAAAAATTCCGGGAAGAGATTCCGAGATATATGGTGAAGCATCAGGTGCGTCCGGGACTGACCGGATGGGCACAGATCCACGGATACCGGGGCGATACTTCGATCAGGAAGCGCATCGAGTATGATCTCTATTATATTGAGAACTGGACCGTAGGCCTGGATATCAAGATTTTGTTTCTTACCTTTTTTAAAGGGTTTGTAAATAAAAATGCATATTAGTACGTAAGGGGAAAAAAATGAGCAAAGAACAGAAAAAAATGAATAAACTGCAGAGGAAGCGCAGAAGAAGAAGGATCTTTTTTGGCCTTGAAGTAGTGGTTTTGCTGGTACTGATCGGCTGCCTGTTCGTTTACGCCAAACTGAATGACGCCCTGGGAAAGATTGATATTACGCCTACGGACGATTCCAAGATTCAGACAAATGATGATCTGCAGCTGAGCAAAGAAGTGCTGACCGGATATCATAATATCCTGCTGGTCGGTGTGGATCACAGATCCGGAGAAGATGATACCGGTTCTCTGGATGCCTGCAACAGCGACACCATGATCCTGGCAAGTATTAACAATGACACGAAAGAGATTCGCCTTGTTTCTCTTTTCCGCGATACGCTCTTGAATCTGTCTCTTATACACATCTCCGAGCCCACGAGACCGTACTAGATCTCG
>URYM01000086.1 GCA_900552095.1 uncultured Blautia sp.
CTTTTACCATTTCTTATCCTCCATTTGCGAACTTATGTTCGCTTCTTTAATCATAGTAAACTACTTTTCTTTCCTTGTCAACTGTTAAAATGAAATTCCAGGGGATTTTCCGGCGAACACCGATATGAGAACTTTTCTGTCTTCACACTACCACGTTTCCTGTTCTCCGTCAAGCACAAGTCTGGCAAAACAAAAAATCCTGCAGGATCTGCCCAGACAGAAACTGTCTTCTGTCCATACCGCAGATCCCGCAGGATTCTTTTTCTTACACTCTTTTTTCTTCCTACTTCGCCGCCAGCTGCGTCAGCACATTTCTGACATGGGCTACTGACTCGGCAGAGGCCTGAGCTGCCGGTACATAATAGCTTTTGCTTCTGGCAATCTGATAAATTTCTTCCTGAGACATCTCACACTGATTTCTCATCTGCTTTAACGTCTGCTTCAGCTGAGGATTCTCCGTCTGGGCAATCATCTCGCCATAGCGCACCAGTTCTCCGTTGATCCCGGCCAACGTGTCGTTTACCATCATTTTTTCATCCATTTTCCTTACCTCCTACTGTAAAAACTGCATCAGCTGTTCCTTCGCCTGGCTGGCAGACTGAGCCGCCTTCTGAAAAAACTGCTGTACCTGGGGATCCGAAGCACTCTGTGCATACGCCTGCATTTTACAGTGTGTTGTTTCGTGTCCGCCGATCAGATGGCGGAGATTCTGCAGATCAAGGGTAGATAAATTTGTCATCTTGAATAACCTCCTGTTCTTTTACAGAACTAGTATCTGCCGTCTCTCCTTTTTTTATTCTGCGTGAAACTTCCTTTTCTCTCCAGCAAAAAAGCAGCTGTACAGATCTCTCTTTTTCTCTGTACAGCCGCTCTTTTTTTATTTTTTTCAGCAGTCTCCTGCCAGCCAGTTATACATCTCCTCATACTTTCTTGCAGAAGTATTCCAGGAGAAGTCCGTCTCCATTGCTCTGTCAATAATCTTGTTCCACTCCCGTTTGCGATCGTAATAGATCTGCTCGGCATAACGGACCGTTCCCAGCATCTCATGGGCATTATAATTACGGAAAGAAAATCCGGTTCCCGTTCCCTCATACTCATTATAAGGCCATACCGTATCTTTCAGTCCTCCCGTCTCTCTGACGATGGGCACCGTTCCGTACCGCAGGCTCATCAGCTGGCTTAAGCCGCAGGGCTCAAACAGGGATGGCATCAGAAATGCATCACTGGCCGCATATACCTTGTGAGACATGGCCTCCGAATAATAGATGTTAGCGGAAACCTTCTTTCCATATTTCCACGCAAAATGACGGAACATATTCTCGTACTGTGCTTCTCCTGTGCCGAGAACCACCAGCTGAATATTATCCTGGCACATTTCATCCATCATATAGGCAACCAGGTCAAACCCTTTCTGATCTGTAAGCCTTGACACCATGCCGATCATCATGGTCTTGGGATTGACCTCAAGCCCCAGCTCTTCCTGAAGCGCCACTTTATTCTTTACTTTCTCTCTCCGGAAATTCTTCACATTATACTGTTTTACGATATAGGGATCCGTCTCCGGGTTATATTCCTCATAATCGATCCCGTTGACAATCCCCCGGAGACTGTTGGAACGTGCCCGCATCAGTCCATCCAGCCCTTCCCCGTAAAACGGCGTCTTGATCTCCTCCGCATAGGTACTGCTCACAGTCGTGATCGCATCTGCATAGACCAGACCGCCCTTCAGATAATTGCCGTCATGGTTCATCTCCAGCTTATCCGGAGTAAAGTAATAGTCCGCCAGACCGGTAATACTCTTCATCGTCGGCAGATCCCACACTCCCTGAAATTTCAGATTGTGGATCGTCATAACCGTCTTGATCCCCCGGTAGAAATCACTGCCCTGAAAACGTTCGTTCAGATAAACAGGGATCAGCCCGGTCTGCCAGTCATGGCAGTGGATGATATCCGGTCTGAAGTCAATCACCGGCAGGATCGACAGCGCTGCCTTTGAGAAAAAGGCAAACTTCTCCAGATCCCAGGGCATGCCGCCGTAGGGTCTGGAACCGCTGAAATGCTCTTCGTTATCAATAAAGTAGAATTTGATTCCCTCATACTCGGTCTCAAAAATTCCAACATACTGCTGCCTCCAGTTTAAATCCATATAAAAATTGGTCACATAGCGCAGCTGATTTTTGTACTCTTCTTTCATGCAGGCGTATTTCGGAATAATAACCCGAACGTCAAAGTTTTCCTTTGAAAAACATTTGGGCAGTGATCCCACAACATCGGCCAGTCCTCCCGTTTTGATAAACGGAACCGCCTCTGAAGCCACAAATAAAACTTTTCTCATGTATAAACCCCTCCTGGTCACGCGATTAAAACTGTTTTTATTATACTCCTTTTTTCTTGCAAAAGAAAGCCCTATTTTAGCCGTTTCTGCCTGCTCCCCCACTTCTCCTTTTTCTTTTTTTGCTTACCCGTGCTTATATTCCAGCCGTATCTTGTCCGCAATCAGGGCGATAAATTCGGAATTTGTAGGCTTCCCCTTTCCGGTACTTACCGTATATCCGAAAAGTTCATCGATGGTGTCCATTTTCCCCCTGCTCCAGGCCACTTCGATGGCATGACGGATTGCCCTCTCTACCCTGCTGGGCGTTGTCTGATGCTTTTTTGCTATCGTCGGATAGAGGATCTTTGTAATCGAATTCAGCATTTCCATATCGTCCACAGACAGTATGATCGCATCTCTCAGATACTGATACCCTTTGATGTGAGCCGGTACCCCGATCTCATGGATGATATTCGTCACATCCATCTCCAGATTCTGTTCTTTTTTCTTTTCCGGCACTTCCTGACCGGCCGCTCTATGTAAATTTCTTCCTTTTGGGGCAGTCTCCCCCCGAAGCTGCTTTATTCTGTTTATCACCATTTCATTATCAAAAGGCTTCATGATATAATAAGCCGCTCCCTGTTGAAAGGCGTCTTCTGTAATCCTCTCCTGTCCCACCGCAGAAACTACGATAAATGACGGATGCTTTTTCAGTGTCGTATCCTGATTGATCTTCTCCATCACGCTCAGGCCGTCCATCTTCGGCATAATAATATCCAGAAGTACCACATCCGGCTGTTTCTCCCTGATAATCCTGCATATATCCTTCCCATTATCTGCCTGTCCTACCAGTTCCAGTTCCTTATCTCTGCTAATGATCTCACCCAATAAGTGAACCATCCGCTGATTATCATCTGCGATGGCAACATTTAACTTCTCCATGCTATCCTCCCTGTTTAGAATCTGTGTTAAAAGATGGATGAGGCGCCTCTCATATTGCATCAATAAATTTAAACACAAACAGTATTATAGAAGGGTTTTCTTCTCAAATCAAGGGAAACTGCCAGAAAACAGCCGGTTTCGTCCGACGATATTCTAAGTCTTTTCTCTTTATTCGCGCATACCTGACAATTCCAACACCAATTTCCAGAAAATCGTCACTTTTCCCGCCAAAGCTCGACATTTCTCATTGACATCCCTTCTCCCGTTTTCTTATAATAAAAATTGTCTCCTCAAAACACCCTGATTTTTCTCTGGAAGGAGTAGTAAAGTGGAACTGATTTTAAAACATTTTCGTGAACTGACCCTGGACGAACTGGCCGATATCTACAGACTGCGGGTGTCCGTCTTTGTTGTAGAACAGAACTGTCCCTATCAGGAAATCGATGCTGCCGACAAAACTGCCTATCATCTGTATCTGAAAGACGAGGACGGCATCCAGGCTTATGCCCGGGTTCTTCCGCCTGGAACCACCTTTGAAACCTGCTCTATCGGCCGGGTGCTTTCAAAAAAGCGGCGCTGCGGCCTGGGAACTCAGATCGTAAATGCAGCCATCGCCGCTGCAAAAGAGAAATTTTCCGCAGACATAATTACCATCGAAGCGCAGGTGTATGCCCGCTCTCTCTACGAAAAAGCCGGATTTATACAGATTTCTGATGAATTTCTTGAAGATGGGATCCCCCATATTCTGATGCAATTCTCATATTAACTGAAAGCGGATGGTAAAAGCTGTTTGCCTGCAGCTCATACCAATCCGCTTTGCTCAGCTATCAATCTGAATCTCTAGTGTTCCAGCATATTTTCAATGAAAATTCCGTACCCCTGAGCAGAATCCCGGATAAATACATGGGTCACTGCACCGATGAGCTTCCCATTCTGGATAATCGGACTTCCGCTCATACCCTGAACAATGCCTCCTGTCACAGAAAGCAGACGGGGATCTGTAATCCGGATTGTAAGTCCCTTATTGGTATCCTGCCTGTTCCAGTCAATTGCAGTGATCTCTGCCTGATACTCCTCAACCTGACCTTCCACATCGCACAAAATCGTTACCGGCCCTTCCGTCACCTCCTGCTTAAGCCCGACTTCACAGAGCTTTAACCCCATCTCCTGCTCCTGCTCCAGCTGCCCGTAAATGCCGTCTTCCCGATTTTCCTGAATTTCACCCAGTTTCCGGCTGTCCGCATAGGTTATGGCTCCTCTCAATTCTCCCGGACTCCCGCTTTCTCCTTTATTGACAGAGAGCAGATCTACCTGATACAGATCCCCCCGGGACAGATTTAACAGTTCTCCCGTATCTGTATCGCTGATCCCGTGTCCCAGCGCTCCGAAACTTCCATCTGCTTTCACATAAGTAAGCGTTCCTATTCCCTGAATATTATCTCTCACCCAGATTCCCAGTTTAAAAGAACCGTCCTGCGTCTGTACCGGCGTCAGAGACAGGGTTATCCGTTCCTCTTTTCTCAGAACCTCCAGTTCGAGAGGTTCTCCCCCGCTCTCCTCCACCTGACGCATCAGATCCTTCTTGTTTTCCAGAGCCTCTCCATTGACTTTCATAATATAGTCCCCGGCCTGAACAATGTGAGCAGCCGGCTCACAGGTCATGCCGTCCGCTCTCTTCAGCTGTCCGCTGTCAATGATCAGAACACCGTTTGTCTCCATATAAATACCGATATTTTCTCCGGACACCTTCACCTGCTCCCGGGAAATCTGCTGTACCTTCACCGTCTTCAGCGGTATCACACCGCAGAAACTGCAGGAAACCGTATAGGCGTCGCCCCCGGCTGCCGTCACGGCCTCCTCCCAGACGATCAGCGGATTCTGCTGCAGCTCTTTTAACGGATTTTCCTCCCCGGAAAAAACGTACAGCCGGTCCGGTACCGAATTTTTCATCTCCCGGAATCCCAGCACTGAGATTGCCCCCAGAACCAGGATCAGAGCACCTGTCAGCACACGCCGGTATATCTGTCTTCCAGTCATAGTTTCACATCCTTTCAAAATAAATTTCCTGTGAAAAGGAAAAAGAGAGGGTACTTTCGTATCCTCTCTTAGTATGTGAACTATTTAAGATTTCACACTTGCATTTTTATGAACCTGTGCCAATTCTTTCATTTCCCGGGCAGATTCTACCGTATGTTCCGTAATCCGTGCGCCTCCCAGAATCCGGGCCAGTTCCTGAATGGATTCTTCTGTATCCAGGCGGAAGATCCCTGTCCTGGTCTCCCGTCCTTCCACCCTCTTCTCAATCAGGAAGTGGGCATCCGCCATAGCCGCGATCTGAGCCAGATGCGTAATGCAGATCACCTGACGGCTCTCACCGATCTGAGCCATCTTTTCTGAAACTTTCTGGGCTGTCCGGCCGCTGATACCTGTGTCAATTTCATCAAAAATAAGCGTTTCAATATCATCTTTGTCAGCCAGCAGCGCTTTGATCGCCAGCATGATCCTGGAAAGTTCTCCTCCGGAAGCTACCCGGGCCAACGGACGCAGCGGTTCTCCTGGATTTGTGGAAATAAAAAATTCCACCGACTCATTTCCCTTCGCCGTAAAATGATCCAGCGGGCAGATCCGTATCTCAAAACGAACATCCAGAAAATTCAGTTCCTGAAGACTTTTCACAATATCTTTCTCCAGTCTTTCTGCATAGCTTATCCGAAATTTCCTCAGCCTATCCGAAGACTGCTGCAGTTTTTTCCTGTTTTTTTCTGTCTCTTCTTCCAGAATTTTCCTGTTTTCTTCTAGATGTTCCAGATGCTCCAGCTTCTCTTCCTGCGCCTTTTCATAAGCGCCGATCTCTTCCAGGGAATTCCCGTACTTGGATTTCAGGCGGTTAATCAGATCCAGCCTTTTTTCCACCTGATAAAAATTCTCCTCCGAGTAAGCAAAATCCTCCATGCAGCCAGACAATTCCCGGTTAAAATCATTGAGAAGACTGTCAATATCTGCCAGCATATCATTTAATCCGGAAAGCCTCTCATCAAACTCTCCGATCCGGTTCAGCTCCCGCAGGGCACGCCCGATCTGTTCCCCCGCTCCGCTTCCTGTCTCATAGCCTGCGGCCTGGTAAGCCGCGTTTAATCCTTCCTGAATCTTCTGGCTGTTCAAAAGCAGGCGGTACTGACTCTCCAGTTCGTCATCCTCCCCCGCCTTTAGTTCCGCCTCCCGTATCTCTCCAATCTCAAAAGACAGAAAATCCATCTCCCGGCGCCGCTGTTCCTCATCCATCCGGCTCTCCGAGAGTTCCTTTTTCTTCTTCTGATAAGCACTGTAGTCCTGTCCCACTTCCTTAAGAAGCGCTGCAATCTCTCCTTTCCCGTAACTGTCCAGAATCTCCATCTGATGCTCCGGGTAAAGCAGCGACTGATGCTCATGCTGTCCGTGTATATCAAGAAGCAGAGCGGCCGCCGTTCTGATTCGGGCGGCTGTACAGGTCTCTCCGTTAATCCTGCTGCTGCTTCTGTTCTCCGTGATCCTGCGGCTTATGACCACCTGCCCGTCTTCCGGATAAATCTCCAGCTCTTCAAGAGCCCGGATGGTCTCCTGCCTGTCCACAGTAAAAATAAGTTCCACAAGACCGTAATCTGCCCCTTCCCGGATCATCTCTCTGGACATTTTTTTCCCCAGCGCCAGATTAATACTGCCCAGAAGAAGGGACTTTCCCGCACCGGTCTCACCGGTGAGGATGTTCAGCCCCTTTGTAAAGTCCACCTCTGCTTCATCGATCAGAGCCAGATTTTTCACATGTAAACTTGCTAACATTTTTCACCTCTTAAAACGGATCCCTTTCCCCGCTAGATACTTTCCATCATCCGCCGTATCTTATCCATCACCTGAACCGCCTCGTCCGCATTATGGATTGCACACATGATCGTATTATCCCCTGCAATACAGCCCACCACTTCCGGCAGATGCATATCGTCAAGGGCGGCCGCAGCAGCCATGGCCATACCGGATACTGTCTTGATCACCAGCAGGTTCTGCGCCATATCCATGGAAACGAATGCATCTTTCAGCACACGGATATATTTTTTTCTCAGTTCCTGTCCCGGATTTTCCAGAAGAGCATAGCGGGAACGCCCGTCCGGTCTGGTCACCTTGGAAAGTTTCAGTTCCCGGATATCCCGGGAAACCGTTGCCTGAGTAACCTTATACCCGGCCTGGTTCAACTTTTCCGCCAGCTCCTCCTGCGTCTCAATATCCTGTTCCTGAATCAGCCGGATGATCTGTGAATGTCTGGCAAGTTTCATGCTCCGCTCCTCCTCGTCAACTCATTTTTTTTCTAAGTGTTTCCAGAAAACTGATGTTACTGATTTTGATAATCCTGGTATCCTGAACGGCTCTCTCGATCACGATCCGGTCTCCTGTCTCCATCCTGTCTCTTATACACATCTCCGAGCCCACGAGACCGTACTAGATCTCGTA